>CAYHXG010000013.1:0-5067 GCA_964360575.1 uncultured Candidatus Saccharibacteria bacterium
TTTTGATGCGATGGTTTTAAGTTCCACCAAAGAAGGCTTTCCTTATTCGATTTTAGAATCGGGCCTGGCCGGTGTACCTGTTATCGCTACTGATGTGGGGGGGGTGGGCGAAATAGTAAAAAATGACGAAACAGGCATTTTAATAGAATCCAAAGATTCCAAGGCCATCACTGAAGCTATTTTGAAATTAGCTAACAATGCGGATTTCTCTCAAAAATTATCGGCCAGCCTTAAAAAATCGATTCTAAAAGACTTCAATTTTAAAACCATGGCCCAAAAAACCGAATGGGTTTACAGGGTTTAATATGGTATAGTCAAAACAATGAAAAAGAATCGTTTCCGCAAAAAAACAGCCCAGGATATTCAGGATGAGATTTTCCGCAGAATGACAGCCGATAAGAAAGTAAAGCTAGCCTCGGCCTTAGCTATGTTTTGCCTAAGTCTTAATCGTTTAAATGACAGAAGAAATAAATCCGGGAAAATTGCTGGTTAGGGTAGCGCCTATACTTGATGAGCTTAAAATCGGGTATTTTATAACCGGCGGTTTCGCAATTTCGGTTTGGGGCCGTCCTAGGGCAACCTTCGATGTTGATATAGTTGTTCATTTGGTAGAACCAAAAGTTGCACCTCTGGCTAAGGCTTTGCGAAAAATATCAGAATTTGGATATATTGATGAGGATGCCGCCCGCGAGGCTATTGATAGGCTTGGTGAATTTAATTTTATTGATCCGGAGACAGGTGTTAAGGTTGATTTTTGGATAATGAAAAAAACACCAGCTGGCCGGTCGGAATTTGAACGTCGGATAATCAAAAAAATAGACGGACAAGAAGTGAGTTTTATATCTCCGGAGGATTTAGTTCTGAACAAATTACTTTGGTATCAGAAATCATTATCAAGCCGGCACTTGGAAGACGCCGAGTCTGTCTTAAAAATCTCCGGCGAAAAACTGGATAAGAAATATCTTAAACTATGGGCCAAGAAATTGGGTGTAGCGGATGTTTTAACTAAACTGTTGAAAGGTAATAAACCCTGACCCAAAAAACCGAATGGGTTTACAAGATTTGAATTTTTGATACAATAAAAATATAAATTCAACCATAAAACAAAAACAATCAATAACCCTGCCAAAGGATGTTTTTGACTCTATGCTGGAAGTTCATAAAAGATGGGGTGAGTTTGCCGGTAAATTTGAAGATTTTATTATGGTCTCGGATAAGAAATTTATTAAGAAAATGAATAAAGCCCGGAGTGAGCACAAAAAGGGCAATTTAGGAAGTTGGGAATCTTTGAAAAAAGAATTGCATGTATAAAATCAGTCCGACTCCTACCTTTAAAAAAGACTTAAAAAATTTAGATCGATCTGTAGTCAAAAGAGTAGCAGAAAAAGTTGAGTATCTCGCCAAAAATCCTCACTTAGCCGAAACAGTAGCCCATACGCCCAATAATCTGAAAGGGCTAAAAAAGTATAGAATTGGGGATTGGTGAGTTTTATTTTGGTTAGATGACAACAAAAAAGAGATTATTCTTTATGGGGTTGATCATCGTGGTAGTGTTTATCGAAGGCTTTCTTAATTTGACTAAAAATTAGTTCAGGAAGGGCGGTCCTTCCGATAATATACCGAGATAGCGGTCGCTATCTCGGTATGTAGGTGTCTAAAAATGGCTTAAAGTATGGGTTTATTAGACCGTAGGGTCTTTATTATTGACTTATTCTTTATATAGTGTATACTAAATGCAGTACTTAAAACCGGTTTATCTGGCTTCCGGCAAATGCCCGTAAGCTAAAGATGGCCAAATAAAACATAAGGAAGGATTGCCATGAGCGATAAGGCCTTAAGTCGAGCGGCTCTGGAGCTGACGCAGCAGATCCAGATGCATTTTCCCCCAGACATCAACCCCGATGTTTTGCGGGCCTGGAATGGTTGCCCCAAGGAAGTTATCCAAGCCAGTCTAGCCGAAGTATTCGGCCGGATGCCAGCGGCTGAACAAGAGCCTCTTCTCAAGTTTCTCGGAACAGTAACCATTCCCGCTACCAACGAACCATTCATTACCAAAGATAGGTTTGTGGTAGACACTAGCTCTGATGCTTCGGTAAAGATCTCTTTCCTCGGAAGCAATTTCGAGAAGTGGTTTCTCGGCAAGATCGAGGAGCCGATCCAGGAAAGCATCCTGCGCTATCACAAACTCATCGAATCTTCGGTAGATGTCCCAATCATTGCCGAGCTCGGTGGTGAGACCAAGGCCGAGACCACTCTCGCCAAAATCTTCGCTCTGATGGAGATTCAAAAAAACGGCGAGGCCGGAGCTCTGTTCAATAACGGTTACGCGAACATATTTTATGTCCGTGATGTTAATGGTTTGCTCCGCACGGTGCTCGTGCGCTGGGACGTCGATGGCTGGTGCGTGAATGCCTATTCGCTTGGGTATCCGAGCAGGTGGTGCGGTGGCTATCGGGTGTTCTCTAGCCTGCCCGCCGAAGCCTCTTAGGCGTAGGTGGGCAATTCCTGAATACTCATTTCCTCTTCACTTTAAATCTTTAATCCTTAAACCCTTTTTCCCTCGGTCTAGCCAAAGGCAGACCGAGGGTTTATTTTTGTGTTAAATTTTGCTGATTGAAGTCGGACTTCAATCAGCGTAATCAGCTCATTTAGAGGTTCTAGTTATCGGGTTGTCTGAAGTGCCGATTGGCTGAGTTATTCCGAGTTTTCTGGAAATGATATACTTAAAGCATGGATTTGGTTTCTAAAATCAAAGAGTTTTTTAAGGGTGAGGTAACAACATCTGATTCCGATTTAGAAAAATACAGCCGGGATGCCAGCTTGTTTAAAATTAGGCCGCAAGTTGTGGTTTTTCCTAAAGATACCGAAGATATTAAAAATTTGGTTAGTTTTGTTGCCAAAAATAAAACTGAATACTCTAATTTATCTATAACAATGCGTTCGGGCGGCACCGATATGACGGGCGGGCCGCTCTCGGAATCTATGGTGGTAGATGTTTCTAAACACATTAACAAACTAAAAGAGGTTGGCGTGGATTATGCCGTGGCCGAGCCGGGGTTATTTTACCGGGATTTTGAAAAAGAAACTCTAAAAAAGAATCTGCTTTTGCCGAGTTTTCCGGCCTCACGCGAAATTTGTACTTTAGGTGGTATGGTAGCCAATAATGCCGGCGGCGAGAAAACTTTGGCTTACGGCAAAACCATAGACTATGTGGCTTCGCTCAAAATGGTTTTACGTGATGGCGAGGAACATATTTTTACACCGATTTCCGAAACCGAACTTGAAGTTAAAAAGAGCGAAAACAATCTAGAGGGGGAAATCTATACCAAAATAAGTAATTTAGTAAATAGCAATTACGATTTATTGCAAAAAGCCAAGCCCAAAGTGAGCAAAAATTCTTCGGGTTATTATTTATGGGATGTTTGGAATCCAAATAAAAAAGTTTTTGATTTAACCAAATTACTGGTGGGCTCGCAAGGGACACTAGGTGTTATTACGGAAATTAAATTTAATTTAATTAAACCTAAAAAGCATCGGCGTCTTTTGGTTATCTTTTTAAAAGATATGGGTGTTTTGGCTGAGGTTGTTAGAAAGGTTTTGCAATTTAGGCCGGAAAGCTTTGAATCTTACGACGATCATACTTTTAAGATAGCTATAAAATTTTTGCCGGAACTAGCCCGGCAATTAAAAAGCGGTATTTTTAATCTTTTATTTAACTTTTTACACGAATTCTGGCTTATTTTTATGAAGGGTATGCCTAAATTAGTGATGCTAGCGGAGTTTTCCGGCGAATCTGAAACCGAAGCCTATAACCAAGCCCGGGCCGCCGAAAAATCTTTGATTGAGTTTGGTCTCGAAACCAAAATATCTCTGCCAGGCTATGACACCGAAAAGTATTGGGTTATCCGGCGCGAAAGTTTTAACCTCCTGCGCCAAAAAATAAAAAACCTGCGCACGGCGCCGTTTATAGACGATGTTATTGTAAAACCAGATAAATTACCTCAGTTTTTGCCTCAGCTGTACGCTGTTTTGGATAGTTACCCAATTGTTTACACTATTGCCGGCCACGTGGGCGATGGCAATTTTCACATTATTCCTTTGATGGATTTAGCCGATGTTAGAGCCAGAAATTTTATAGTGGAGATTGGCCGCAAGGTGTATGACCTGGTTAAAAAATTTGAGGGTTCTATTAGTGCCGAACATAACGACGGTTTGGTGCGTGGACCGTATTTAGAACAGTTTTTTGGCGGCGAGGTTTGCCAACTCTTTAAAGAGGTTAAGGATGTTTTTGATCCTGACAATATTTTTAACCCCGGCAAAAAAATTGGCGCTAGCTTAGATTATAGTTTGAATCATCTAGATTCTCATTAAACATGAGCAGTAAAAATATATATTTAATTTTATTTTTATTCGTAATTGTTTCCAGCATGCTGGTGGGCTATTCCGATTCCCAAAAAACAAGAAATCTTTCCGAAGAAGAATATATTGAAACTACTCTAACTCAATTAGGCTACCCCGCGGCTGCCAGAGCCGGCGCACTTTTTAACCCAGTGGCTGGCGGAATTTATTTGCCTATAAAAAATTTTTATAGAAACCAAAACGTTAACCCGTTTGGCATTTATCGCACTAGCCGCTTTGTGGGTTACCATTCGGGTGTAGACATAGAGGTTGATTCGGACGATTTAGCAAAGGATGTACCGGTATATTCAATTTATAATGGTGAAGTGTTAAAAGTGGAAACAGCTAGTGGTTATGGGGGAGTGGTGATTATTCGTCATAATTTTGAGGGCAATAATAATTTAGCGGGCGTATATGGCCATTTACGCCTGCGGGACATTAAAGTCAAACCAGGCCAAAGAATAACGAGTGGTTATTTAATTGGCTATTTGGGCGCGGCTTATAGCAGTGAAACCGGCGCCGAAAGAAAACATTTGCACTTTGGGCTTTATAAAAATAGAGATGTAGATATTAGAGGCTACGTTGATAGCCAAAGGGAACTTGAAGATTGGTTTAATCCCAATGGTTTTATGCGCGAGGCCGGGGCTAAGGAAGTAGATTGACAGCTAT
>CAYHXG010000013.1:5167-8858 GCA_964360575.1 uncultured Candidatus Saccharibacteria bacterium
TATAATCTTATTGTTGTACTCTTAACAAAAGCCGTTCTTTATTTAATTAAGGCAAAGGAGGTAGATATGGCAAAAGATATGATGTTTATAGGCCCGTCGGGGCGTAAAGCGGTATCTTTAGTTAATGCTACGCCCATAGCGGCACCGTTGATAGAGCTTAGATTACTTGGCCCAAGGTACGATCCTCAAGGAGCTATAACACCCAAACCCGGTTCTAAGGTGAAAACGGTTATAAGGCCCATGAAAAAGGAAAAGAAGAGTAAGATAGAGGTGAATAGGTCTAAACCTAATGGGCCTGCAAAGAAGGTTACCCAGAAAGGCGTAGGCAAGGGTAGGCATGTTGATTTTTTTGCCTGATCAAGACAAGTCAAAACAAAACGTCCCGATCTGAATCGGGACGTTTTTAATTTTTAGAACCTTCTTTCCTCCAGCACTAGTTTTAGTTCGTGTTCGGCGCCACTGCGCAGAACTTTGAGAGGTACGTTCTCACCAATTTTGCAGTTTTCCAAAACGTCCTGCAAGTTTTTTTCGCTGGTTAGTTTGATGCCGTTAAATTCTAAAATAATATCTTTTTCTTTAAGACCCGCTTTGTCGGCTGGGCTATTTTTAACCACAGCTTCATCACCAGGCACGTTTTCTTTCATAACATAGGCACCGGCTTCCACCGGCAATTCTAAGCGGTCTTTCATGTCTCTATTTATAATTAAATATCGTACACCTAGAAATGGCTTTCTTAGCCGGCCGAATTTTTTTAAGTCTTCTAAGTCTCTCGCCGCCGAATTTATGGGTATGGCAAAGCCCACATTTTGCGCGCCCAGTATTACGGCCACATTGATGCCAATAGCTTCGCCCCGCGCGTTTATTAAGGGCCCACCGGAGTTACCCGGGTTTATGGCGGCATCGGTTTGTATTAAACCACGCAAAAAAGATGGCTCGCCGTTAAATTCATTTTGAGCTGTAATAAATCGGGAAAGGCCCGAAACCACACCGGCCGAAACCGTATTTTTAAACTCACCCAAGGTGTTACCGATGGCTACCGCAGTTTCGCCCAACTCCAGTTTGTTGGCATCGGCCAACTTTACGAAAGGCAATTCATGCTCCGATTCTATTTTTAAAATAGCAATATCATTTATAGGATCGCGCGCCACAACCTTAGCTGGAAAGTGCCGATCGTCCTCCAGAGCCACAGTATAGGTGGCTTCCGGATCCTGGACCACATGTTTATTGGTGAGTATTAAACCGTTGCGCGAGACAATAAAACCCGAACCGCCCCCCACTTTTATTTTTTCATGGTTTAGAGGAATTTCGCCACCGGTTTCCTCTTTTTTTTCTTCGGGTGGCACCAACATACCTCCCGGCCCAAAATAGGGCATTTGGTTTAAAACTTCTTCTGGTATTTCTTTGGTAATAACCACACTGACCACGCAAGGCCGGACTTTTTTTATGGCATCAACGATCAAGTTCATAGTTTTTAGTTGCTAGTTTTAGTTGGACGTTTCGGTTTTTAGTTATTTGTAATTACGACCAAGAACTATAACCATATAACTATAACTACAAACCAAAAACTGATAACTGTTATTTATTATACCATCTCTATTTAATTATGCTTCCTGCCATTACATCCCCAGCCGGTTTGAGGATAACCGGCCCATCGGCGCCTTCGGCCGCCAAAATCATACCCTGACTTTCCCAGTCCATAAGTTTTTTGGGTTCTAGGTTAAAGACAAAAACTGCCTTTTGACCCATCAAGTCGTTGGCAGAGTAATTTTTAGCGAGGCCGGCCAAAATTTGCTTTTCGCCCAATTCATCAAAATCAACCATTAGCTTTAACAGTTTATCCGAACCTGTTATTGGTTCAACTGATTTTATTTGGCCAACCCGCAGATCTATTTTTTTAAAATCTTCAAGAGAAATCATTTTAGTTATTAGTTAATAGTTTATAGTTTCAGTTATTTAGTTTAGGTTTTTCAGTTTCTATATAATAATGACCATTGAACTTAAACCAGTTAACCAGAACTAATAACTAATAACCAAGAACTAAATATCACATTCGCTCCGGCACCTCTATACCCAAAAGATTCAGGCCAGATTTTATTATTTGGCAGATACCTGTAATTAACATTAAACGGGCCTCACGAATGTTTTTATCAGCTTTGAGTATGGGTAATTTTTCATAAAAATGATTGGCTTTCTCGGCTAATCTCAAAAGATATTCGGCTAAATGGTTGGGCTCATATCTTAAAGCTGAAATTTCTACAATTTCTGGAAAATGGGCTAAGTGCCTAAGCAAAGTGATTTCTTCTTTCTCATTAAGGGTCGCTAAATTGGGTTTTTTTAGTGCATATTTTGATTTTCTTAAAATACTTTTTAGGCGCGCATAAGAATATTGGATATACGGAGCTGAAGCACCTTTTAAATTTAGCATCTTGTCCCAATCAAAAACTATATCGCTTAGACGGTTTTGCGAAAGATCGAAAAACTTAACCGCACCGATGCCAACGATACCGGCAATTTTATTTTTTTCCTTTTCCGGCAGTTTGGGGTTTAGTTTATTTATTATTTTTTTGGATCGATTCACAGCTTCCCTTAGCACTTCTTCCATGGGAATTAGGTTACCTTCTCGGGTGGCAAACTTTTTTCCCCCCTCGGCTAAAACCATGCCAAATTTTACATGGCCTAGCTGGTTTTTTTGCGCAAAACCCAGAGTTTCAGCGGATTTAAAAACTTGTTCTAAATGGAATGTTTGTTGATTGGCAGCCACATAGAGGATTTTATCGGCTCGCCATTTTTTTATTCTATGCCGTATGGCCGCGAGTTCTCTAGTGGTGTATATGGTGGCGCCATCGGATTTTCTAATTATTTCTGGCGTGGAGCTATTGGTTATGGGTATGACCACAGACCCATCCTGACCTTTTTTAGCTAAGCCTCTTTTTAAAGCATCGTCCACCAGTTTTTTTAGTTCGGGTTCATAGAAACTTTCACCAATAGTGTGTTCAATTTTTACTCCTAGCATTTTGTAGACCTTGTTAAAATCTTGATACGAAACTTCGGCGAACCATTTCCATAGTTTCAAGTTTTCTTTGTTGCCCTCCTCTAATTTTTTAAATTCTCTTCGTCCTTCATCTATCATTTCCGGATTACCCTGGGCTGCTTGAGAAAACATTACGTAAAGTTTTAAAAGTTCTTTTATTGGATTTTGTTTAATTTTTTGGGGTTGGCCCCAGCGTTTATAGCCAGCTATCAAATGGCCAAACTGGGTGCCCCAATCGCCCGGAAAAGATAGTGAAACAACTCTGTAGCCCACAAAGCGCAAAATATTTACTAAAGCCTGGCCGATCACTGTGGTGCGCAGGTGGTGTATGCCTAGGGGTTTGGCTATATTGGGGGATGAGTATTCAATTACTATGGTTTCTGTTTTTTTCTGTCCTTGGCCGAACTTTGCTTTCTTTTTTAAAATATCTTTTAGAACTTCAGCCAGTTTTTTGTTGTCCAGAAAGAAATTTATAAAGCCCGGCGAAGCGATTTCGGTTTTTAAACCATTTTTTAAATTCCATTTTTCTAATTCCATATCCAGAGTTCGCGCCACGTCCAGAGGGTTTTTTTTCAGCCTCTTAGCCAGTACCAAAGCAATGTTGCTGGCGTAATCGCCATGTTCCAGATTTTCCGGCGTTTCCACCGAAAAATCCGGCAC
>CAYHXG010000014.1:0-8762 GCA_964360575.1 uncultured Candidatus Saccharibacteria bacterium
CTTCCTTCTGCAGTAAGTCGTCCTCACAAAGGGTAACCCTTTGGGGGGAAAGTTGAACCGCAGGAGGGTTCTCGTTTTTGAGAACCCTCTTTTTCTTTTTCTAAAATCCTAAATCCTAATGGCTAACAGCTAGTTTTAATACCCCGCGAATTCTTCAAATTTTATATTATCTTCGTTGACGCCTATCTCAATCAAAAGCTGGGTGGTGCCGGCCACCATGCCGGGCGGGCCTGCTACATAGTAAATGGGCGCCGCCAAATTTTTAATGTGTTTTTTTAAAAACTTTTCGTCTATGTGGCCGTCGTCTTTAGTCCAGCGCGTTACAAAATTAAAATTGGTGTTGTAGCTTTGCCATTCTTCTAAATCGCTCACAAAAATGGCATCCTCGGGCGCGCGGTTGGAATATATAAGCAAAAGTTTTTGCTCGGAATTGTTTTCAGTGGCGTCTTTAATGATGCTTCTAAAAGGTGTAATACCAATGCCGCCGGTTAACATCACCGCCGGCACTGATTTGTCGGAATGAAGTCTAAACGACCCCAAGGGCCCGTCCACGTGCACTAAACTCGCCAGTTCCAGCTCGGCCAAACTTTTTTTCATGGCGCTATCGGTAAGGCGGGTTGCCGTCATCAGGTAATTATCCAGTGGGGAAGAGGCAATGGAAAAAGCCCGTGTTTTACCTTTATCGTCTTGGTATTTGGGGTTGTCTAAGGTTAAATCCACAAATTGGCCCGGCCTAAAAGAAAACTCTTGGCTGCCGAATTCAAACACAAAGACCATGGTTTCCTTGGCCACGGTTTTTTTCTCTTTTAGGGCGAAAGTATAGTGAGGCAACTTTTTAAATTAGAAATTTGAATACCCGCTTCGCCAAAGCTTCAGCGAGGCGAGTCGAAATCTCTTCGAGCTCCTCGAGTCTGAGATCTCTCGGAGTCGAAGACCTGAGAGCTCCTCAGAGCCTCGAACGGCCTAAACAATATCTAAATCACAAATTCTAAACCTTTTGGGAAATTATGATTTGGTATTTGTTTCGAATTTCGGATTTTATGTTTCGGATTTTCATTAGTATTATAGCCTTTTTATGCCAATAAAAAAACACCCCGTTAGCTGGTTCGGGGGTGTTTTTTGTCGCATCTACCTGAATATATCTAGTATAGGGCTTAGAATAAACCCTAGTGGTTGAGTGGCTGGAGCAAAAGCGCCGGGCGGTGGCAAACCACCAGGCGGGGGAGCAACGCCGCCGGATTGTTGTTCAAACTGCCGGTTAAATTCCTGTTGGAATTGCTGTTCAACTTGTTGCTGAATCTGGTTTTGAAATTCTCCCTGAATTTGCTGGTTGATTCCGCCTTGAGTGCCGCCGGGCTGTGATGGCTGGAAGTTTTCCCCGCTGCGATTTTGTTGTTGGTTAAACTTTTCAAAATCTTCCGGGGATGGGGGGTGGAATCCCTCGGGGAAGTTGCCCTCATTAAAATCAAAACCCTGATCTTCGGATTCATCAAAATCAGGTCCGCCGGGGAACTCACCGCTGCCTTGGCCCGGAAATCCGCCTTTAACGCCCCCGCCTTGGCCCGGGAAATTACCAGGTGTTTGGCCGGGGAAAGAACCGGATCTGCCGGGAAAACCGCCGCCAAAACCTTGCGATTCAAACTGCTGTCTAATCTGCTGCTCAATTTCTTGAGGGTTCAAATTTTCAATATCAACTCCTTCCGGCAGAAAGCCTTCGGGCACAAAACCTTGCGGGCCGAATCTGCCGCCCCGCGGCCCAAAATTAAACTGCTTTTCCATTTTGGCTGGATCGAAACCGCCCGGCCCGCCGAACTCTTCTATCTGCTGGCGGAACTGCTCTTCTATGGCTCCGGGGTCAAAATCACCGCCGCCAAACTCAAACTCTCCCGGATTGTTCCTTATTTTTTCTCCAAATTCTCTAAACTTGGTGAATTGTTCCAATTGTTGCGCGGCTTCTTCTTTGGAAAAAGCGCCTTTCTCCACGGCAAAATTCAAACACTCGTCGGTGTTGGAGGGGTCGGAGCAATAATCCATGCATTCACCCTCGCCGCGGCACCCGCCCGGCCCACCGCCTTGCTCAACCTCGCGCTGAAGCTTAAGACCGCGTTCCATCATTTCAATTTCTTCCTGCGGAATCAAACCTTCTTTTTTGGCAAATTCAAAACATTCTTCTTGGTTGGCAGAGTCACTGCAAAAATCCTGGCACTGCCGGCCGCGGCACCCGCCCGGCCCAGTAATATTTATAAACTTTTTAGCTCGCTCCAGCTCTTCCCGCGGAATCAGATCATTTTTTTCGGCAAATTCCAAACAAGCCTCGGCATTGTCTTCATCCTCGCAAAGTTCTTGGCATTCAAGACCTCGGCACCCGCCCGGCCCTTCTTGGTTTATGAGTTTCCTTGCGCGCGCGATCTCTTCTTTAGGCATAAGGTCGTGTTCTTCGGCAAAGGCCAAACATTCATCGCTGTGGTCTGCATCTTCGCAGTAATTGCGGCAGGCCCGCTCACCTTTACAGCCGCCCGGCCCTTGGCCGGCAATACCTCTAATTTTTGAAGCTTCACTTTCCGTCATCAAACCGGCCTTAACGCCAAAATCTAAACACTCTTCTAAATGATCTATATCTTCGCAATATTCGCGGCAGTCACTTTCGCTGCGGCAGCCACCGGGACCGCGAGTTGTGCCCACTCTTTCTTTGATCTGTCTTATTTTTTTGACCTCGGCTTCTGGTATTAAGCCTTCGCTCGCCGCAAATTCAAAACATTCATCTTGGTGATTTACATCTTCGCAATATTCTTGGCATTCAATACCTTGGCATCCACCGGGCCCGGTTTTACCCACCACCTTACGAGCTACTTTAATTTCGGAAGCCTTCATTAAGCCATTTTTTTCGGCAAAATCCAAACAAGCCTCGCCGTTGGCAGGGTCATCGCAATAGGTTTTGCATTCTTCCACTGAACCGCAGTTGCCGAGTTCCGCCACCGGAAAACTTATATTAAAAGGATTTTGAGCATTGACGTTAGCAACTAGAAAAAGGAAAAATATCGTCAGTGAGAACAAAATTATTTTTGTTGTCGTCATTTTTGTTGAGTATAACCCGGTAGTGAACTTTGACTATCTTTCAATTAACCCCGACGCAAGTCGGGGTTGTCAAAATTCTACTGCTGGGCTACTGGGCGAAGGGATTAATTTTTATTTTTTCCAGAGGATTGGTTTGCACGGCCTTTAAGGGGTTAGTTTCGGTTTCGGCAAAGGGGTTAGCGGCTTCCGCGGCGACCTTTTCCGCGGCTTTGGCCGCCTCCTCGGCTTTTTCGCTGGCGGCTTCACTGCCGCCGGCGCGGTTCCAGCCCACGTAATAACCGATAACTCCGCCAATTAGCAAAAGCACAATGGCCATAACAGCCATTTTAGGATTTTTTTGTTCGTCCATTTTTATTAAAACAGCAAGCCCCGGCCCCAGGCCGGATTTTGCCGTAATTTAGATGCCTGTAATAACTTAATTTTATCAAACTGGGTGATTATAGATAGGCGAGTTATCCCCAGTAGAGCAACCCTGACTATCGCCTCATTCATTAAACCTAACGTGAGTGCAATTCACTCCGAGTTTGGTACTGCTCATATTATCAAAAAATACATGCAGACATTCGGCGATAGGTTTAATGGTCAAGGTTGTCTTACTGGGTTATCCCCAGTAGAGCAACCCTGACTATCGCCCCCTTTTTATCTAGGGACAATCTTGAAAATTGCTTCGTTTTTATTTTCAAACACCAGCTGAAATTTTTTTTCGCCAGCCAGGTGAGAGTATAAACTGGGTGTTTGCGTTTTTCTTAATATCAAATAAGAAGCCTTAAAATCATCTACCAAGGCGGTATGCGTATCCTCGGCTTCTTCGGCCGTGCATTTGATTTTACCGCAGGTGATGCTTCCCGCTTTATCTATGGCGAGGTAATGATTTTTCCAATAGAGCGAAGGGTTATAGGCGTACATAAAAATAGGGTCCATACCATTTACATAATAGTTGTGGGTGTTCCAGAAGAATAAACCGTGAAATAAATCCCAGCGGGTGTTAAAAACAATCTCGCCCGGGCGGGTGTTATTTTTGAGCCAGAGCGAAGATTCTTTAAGATAATCTGGCGCGAAGGCTTGCGCCATAAAGCCGCGAAAGCCGGAAATTGAGTTTGTAAAGAGCAAGCCGGATAATATAACTGCCGCGAACATCAGCCGTTTTTTTGAATGTGTTGGTGCGGCGGTGAAATATAAGGTAAAAATAGCGCTCGCGGCAACAAGTGCCAAAACAACAGAGTAGTCATAACCGCGCCGCGCCACGGTTAGGCTTATCATCATAAAAACGGCGGCCAGAGTCGTGCCGGTTAAAGAAAGTATTTTTAGTTTCTGATCGATGCTGGCCGAGGTTCGAGATGAAACTTTAAATAAAACTAGGGCGATTAAAAGAATCATGAGCGCCGGGCCGGCGTTTTGCAGAAGGCCCACAAACTCCGAGCCTCTAAGATCAAAATCCAAAATTTCTCTGCCAAAGTACAGTGGGATTTTATTTATCTTTACCAAAATTATCTCTATTGTCTGGATGTATATCAATTTAAGAGTGCCTATTGGGTTGGGTCGAGCCAAAAGCCCGATGGCAATACCGCCGAGGGAGGCGAGGATTTTTGGCCACTCCACTGGGCGGCCATAAATTAGCCCGCAGAGACTGATTGTGCCGGCTATTAACACCGGCAGCCAAGCCATGGTTGGGTGTATAAAAGCGAGAATAGCGCTTGAGGCTAAAACGCTTGGCCAGCGGCCGGCTATAAAAAACGAAAAGACTAGAAGCCCCAAGGCGAGCGAAAGATTGTGCGGCCGGGCCATGCTTAAGCGGTACATTACATCCGGGCCGGAAATTAAAAACAAAAGCGGCCAGAAGAAGGGATATTTTATTTTAAGCCGCGCGAGAGCCCAGCCCAAAAACAGCAGTGTCAACAATGTTACCAAGGCTCCAGCAACTTTTGCGCCCAAAATCAAATCTGGAAAATAAGTGAAGGGCACGAGAAAAATATGAAAGCCGTACCAGAGATCAGCCCCGTATTCTTTAATTACAGAATACTGGGTCCAAGGGAAAGAGGTGTCAAAGAGATTTTGGGTTCTGTAAAGATAGGCGTGTTTGATGTGATAAAAAGAATCCAGATCGGCCACATTAGGCGAGGAGAATTGAACTAAGGCGGATATGGTGCCAAACAAAACAATAATCCCGACAATTTTTAGGATACGGTTCTTTACGTATTGATACATGATGTTTATAAGAGGTTTACCCCGAGAGTATTTTTATGATATAACAATCTGATTGGTTTGACCAAGTTAATGAATATTCTTGTTACCGGCGGAGCCGAATCATCTGATCCAGCACAGTTGAATTTCTAGGTAACCTGACCTAACGCGGGGTTATTTTGAAAATGACTTCGCTTTTGGTTTCAAAAACCAGCGGGAAGGTTTTTTTAGCAACCCAGTTTATGAAAGTGTTGGGGTTTTGGGCTTTTCTTAAAACTATGTAACTCGCCTTAAAATCTTGAGCCAAAACTTGAGGTGTGTTCTCGGTTTCGGCGGCGGTGCATTTTAGCCGGCCGCAGGTGTGGCTGTAGGCCTTGTCGCTAAACATAAAATGATTTTTCCAGTAGAGGGCCGGGTCATACGCATATTGAAAAATTGGATCCATGCCGTTGATGTAGTAATTCTGCTGATTCCAAAAGAATAAACTGCCGAATTGATCCCAGTTGGTGTGAAAAACTATCTCGCCGGGTTGAGTATTTTCTTTAAGCCATAAGGCTGATGTTTTCAAATACGTTGGTGTCCAAGCATCACGGTTATATTTTTTGAAGACGGGAATGGAATTTAAACCTGCCAGACCCACGATTATTATCAAACCCGCCAGAATTTTTTTATTTGAGCCGGGTTTTTCTTGTTTTGACCATAAAGTCAAAGTCGCGGCGGCCGCAATTAACCCAAAGCCAATAAAAATGTCGTAGCTGCGCCGGGCCACGAAAGTGGTTATAAAAAAGAAAATAAAAGATATAGCCAGAGATGAAAAGAAAATATTTTGATAGTGTTTTGATTTTGGGTCGCCAAGCCTTGAGCGGACAATTCTGTAAACAATCAGCGAAACTATGATTATAATCGCCAGGGGCAAAGTGTTTCTTAAAAAAGTGTCCAGATACGGCGGTTTTAATTCGCGGCCAAAAGCGAGAGGTATGTTTTGAAATTTTATGAATATTATATCTACCACCTGAATGTAGGCGAGTTTAAGGGCGCCCCAAGGGTGGGGCCGGGCGAGGACGCCAATGATTGACCCCGCGGCTAAATAGACAGTATTTTTCCACGGTATCGGTTCCCGCCGTGTCTTAAGAACAAGATTTGATATCAAGTTTATAAATATCGGCAGCCAGCTAAGAGCAATATGCAGCCAAGCTGATAGAAAGCCGAGCAGGCTGAATAAGAACCCGCGACCGCGCGTCCATATCAAAGCGAAAATAATCACAACCAAAGCTAAGGTAAGATTATGCGGCCGGGTCATGGTGAGGCGGTACATCACGTCGGGCGCTATTAGGATTAAGAATAATGTTGAGGCGAGCGGCCACTTGAGGTTTAATTTAATGAGCGACCAGTAAAACGCGAGCAGTGTGAGCAAAGTTATGAATGCTCCGGCTATTTTGATGCCCAGAATTCCGTTCGGGATGTAGGTGAAGGGAATCAAAAACAAATGGAAGCCATACCAAATATCGGCCTTAAGATCTTTAATAACCGAAAATTGCGCCCAAGGAAATTCGGCGTAGAATATGCCCCGTTCCGCGTAAATTTTAGCGTGAGCTAGATGGTAGAAAGCGTCGGGGTCGGCAATGTTGGGCGTGGAGAACTGCAGGGCCGAGGCAATGATCGCAAGAGATAAAATAGAGAGCGTTAATTGTATTTTTTCACTTTTCATTATTGATAAGATGAATCAAGGTTAAATACTCCCCAGTGTAGGGGATGGGGAAATTTTTAAGCGGTTCGTTTAGAGCTAGAACTTCTGTGGGCAGTATCATCCATGAGGGAGTTTTGGGCGCGCGGCCGGTGTTAAATTGCAAAGAATCAGTTAACTGGTTGGAATAATATCTTACGGCATTGTGATGGTTCCAGTTAAAAATATTTATTTCTTGATTATTGCCATTTTCGGCTAAGTATAAACCGATAGCTTTTTCGTCTGCGGCGGCACGGGTTACATAAATTTGCGGGTAAAAAAATTCGCTTAGGCCAGAATAACCAAAAGTTATTACGGTAACAGCGGCCAGTGCATGAATAAACCATGGCCGCCGCGCGCGGTTTTTTAACTCATAATAAATAAAACCGCTGGCCAAGGCCACGAAAGGATAAAGGGGAGTGTAGTAAGTGATCAACTTTGTTTTTGATAATGAAAAGAGAATAAAAATGAAAAATACACTGACCAAAGCCGCCGCTAGATATCTTCGGTTTTTGATTGAGAAAAGGACCAAAATCACGCCAATAAAAATCAAGGGCAATATCGGTTGGGATAATTTCCACAAAGAATGCAGATAATAACCCGCGGTGATTTTACTGCCTAAAATATTTTCGTTAAACCGACCCAAAACATGGTAGCCCAAATAATCTTGCCAAAATTTGGAGCCGAATTTAATACTCTCATAAATATGCCAGGGCGCGGCCAAAGCGAGGCCGATCAAGCTTCCCAGCCAGAAAAATTTATTTTTAATCCAGCTCCAATTTTTGGTGGCGATTGACCAAATAAGTATAATCGGCATGGCTAAAAAACCAATGATACTTTTGAACAAAACACCTAAACCAATGGCAATGCCAATACCAACCAGGTATTTTTGTTTGTGGAATCCCACCAGATAAAAATATAGAGCCGCAAGAATACAGGCAGTTACCGGTGTATCCATGCGCATATTGCGTGTGGCGGCGGTAAAAAAAGGTATCAAAACTAAAATTAACCCCGCAAATATGGCGGAAGGGCGGTCCTTCCCGGATAGCTCAATAACGATAAGATAAGTCAATAGAATAACTGTGATTCCAGATAAGGCCGAGGGCAAGCGCAGGGCAAATTCGTTAAATCCGAAAACTTTAGCGTTTAAAGCGGCCAGCCAAAAATAGAGGGGTGGTTTTTCAAACCAATTGGCGCCAAAATATTCAAAGCTTAAAAAGTTGCTTCTTTCAAAACTGCTTTTTAAGACCGAAGCATAGGTGGCTTCGTCGTAGTCTTCCAGCGGCCGCTCGCCGAGGTTGATTAAGTAGAAAAGAGAAGCAACGATAATCAGACATAGCAAGGCCCAATGTTGTCTGGTTTTTTCCATTTTAGATAAGCTTAAATCACACTTTCATAAATAGCAATTTTATGTTAGTTTCTAGATTATTGCGGGGTCATCTAATGGTAGGATACATGACTCTGAATCATGTCATCTAGGTTCGAATCCTAGCCCCGCAGCACTTCGATTTTCACTTCGTTCAAATCTCAGTGTCTACGTTCCTCACCAATGTTCGGAACTACGACCCCAAGTAACTAATATTTTCAGAAAATCGAAGTCACTGAGGAGTTTTGACGACGAAGTGCCATGCCTTACCTTGTCTACATCCTGGAGTGCGCCGATAAATCTTTGTATGTTGGTTGCACTAACAATCTTGAAAGAAGAATAAAACAACACAACGATTCAAGATGGGGTGCTCATTATACTAAAATTAGGCGGCCGGTTATTTTAAAATATTCGGAA
>CAYHXG010000015.1:0-8630 GCA_964360575.1 uncultured Candidatus Saccharibacteria bacterium
TTTGTAATTTGTGATTTGGTGCTTGGGACTTTATAAAGTATGTTATCCCCCATCTCAAAAACCGATCTTAACCTAATACCGATCGATAAACTTCCGCCACAATCGCTGGAAGCCGAAGAATCGGTCTTGGGCGCTTTACTTATGGATAAAAACGCCATTATAAGAGTGGCCGATATTTTGCTTCCGGAGGACTTTTACAAACGCCATCATCAGTTAATTTTTGGGGCCGTTCTTTATCTCTACGAAAAATCGGAACCAGTGGATGTTTTAAGTTTGTCTAATCGGATCAAAGAAACTGGCCATTTGGAAAGCATCGGCGGCACTTCGTATTTAACGAGCCTGGTTAACTCCGTGCCTACTGCTGCCAATGTTTTACACTACGCCAAAATAGTACGGCACAAAAAAATCTTGCGCGATCTCTTGGCGGCTTCGCAAGACATTGCCCAATTGGGCTGGCAGGAGAACCAGGACATTGAACTTGTTTTAGATGAAGCCGAAAAAAGGATTTTTTCTATCGCCGAGCGCTCTTTAAAACAAGATTTCCTACCCATAAAATCGGCCTTGGAGGACGCTTTTGAAAGAATAGACAAGTTGCATAAGGGCGATGGATCTTTGCGGGGCCTTGCCACCGGCTTTGCCGATTTAGATAATTATTTGGCTGGTTTGCAAAAATCTGATTTGGTGATTTTGGCGGCTCGGCCATCGCTGGGCAAAAGCTCTTTGGCCTCGGATATTGTCCGCCACGCTGCCATAAAAGAAAAGGCTCCGGTGGGCATATTCTCTTTGGAAATGTCCAAAGAACAAGTGGTGGATAGATTTCTCGCCGCGGAGGCCGGTGTGGATCTGTGGAAACTCCGCACAGGCCGTTTAAGTATGGAGGGCGAAAACAGCGACTTTGTTAAAATTCAAGAAGCTATGGGTATCTTAGCTGAAGCGCCAATTTTTATAGATGACGCCGCCTCCAGCAACATTATTCAAATGCGCACTATGGCTCGCCGCTTGCAGGCCGAGCATGGTTTAGGATTGATAGTAGTAGACTATCTACAGTTAATGGAGGGTCGCCAGACTGGATCCAGCGACAACAGGGTCCAAGAAATTAGCGAAATTTCTCGTTCGCTTAAAAACTTAGCGCGCGAACTTAATGTGCCGGTTTTAGCCTTATCTCAACTTTCACGCGCGGTAGAATCGCGCAGCCCCCAGATACCCCGATTATCCGATCTGCGGGAATCGGGTTCCATTGAACAAGACGCCGACGTGGTTTTATTTATTTACCGCGAGGACCGAGAAAAACCCAACACTGAAAAAAAGAATGTTGCCGAAATCTACATTGCTAAACATAGAAACGGCCCCACGGGCAAGGTTGATTTATACTTTAACGCCGATCAGGTTTCGTTTAGAGGCCTCGCTAAAAACCTCGAACCATGAAACATGCAGCCTAAAACATAAAGATTTTAATTTTATGTTTCATGCTTTATGACTTGTGAGCCAATGTTTCCCGCACCTATCCAAAAACTTATTTCGCATTTTCAAAAACTGCCCGGCATTGGGCCACGCCAAGCCGCTAAATTTGCCTTACGCTTAACCAAAATGACTAGTGGCGAATTAACATCCATGGCTCAAGATTTAGCTAGTTTAAAATCGGTTATTGGCGAATGCAAAGAATGTTTTATGCTTTTTGATAGACCAACCAACGGCAACGGAGTTCTACTTTGCCAGTTTTGCCGTAACGCCAGCCGCGACAGCAATAAAATCTGCGTTGTTATAAACGACCACGATGCCTTGGCCATAGAAAAAACCAAGACCTACGACGGTCTTTACCATATTTTAGGCGGACATGTTTCGCTTTTAGATAAAGAAGAAAACAGCAGTTTAAATTTATACGCGCTCAAGAATCGTTTAGCTCAAAAACATAAAGAATCGCCCGAGGTGATTCTGGCTTTAAACGCCACGGCCGAAGGTCAAGCCACCGGGCTCTATTTGGAAAAATTTTTAGAAAGCTCGGGCGCCAAAATTTCCCGCCTCGGCCAGGGACTCTCCACCGGCAGTGAAATAGAATACGCCGACGACCAAACTTTGATAAACGCTTTAAAACACAGGAGATAAAAAATAGGACCTATAGGTCTTATAGGTCTTATTGATCTTAGTTATTAGACAATAATTTTGGTAATTTCTACTTCCGTGAAATGCTGGCGGTGGCCGGCTTTCTTTTTGTAGCGCTTTTTGGGGCGATACTTAAAAACAATAACCTTTCTGGCTCGGCCATTTTTTAAAACCTTAGCCGAAACTTTAGCTCCTTCAACTTTAGGAGTACCGATGTTTAAATTGGTCCCATTAGCTATCATTAAAACATCATCAAAAACCAGCTCCCCGCCCTCGGCAGCATCAAGTTTTTCTAGTTTTATTTTTTGGCCTTCGGCGATCTTATATTGCTTACCGCCAGTTTTTATAATTGCAAAAGTTTGAGACATAAAAATCTTGTAACTTGGAGCCTATTCTTAAAGCTACAAGTTTCGGGTTTCAAGTTTCATGTTATGCTAGCACATCAAAATATAATAGGGAATACCCTACGCCTAATTTAGAGGTAGGGGAATAAAAGAGGCCTAAATCCTCCGGATTTAGGCCTTACTGCCATCTGGCGGCATATCAATCTAGATCGTTGTATTGAGGAAACCCTCCTCCTTTTTTTATCTTCCCAAATAGTCTCACCGATCTAATCACTGAAACCACAGCCAAAGACCAAAAACAAGCCAAGAAGATAATGACTCCTAATTCACCCTTAGCCATGGCACACCCCTTTTTGAGTTAAAAGAACTAGTATTCTTCTTCTTTATCCGGTGCGGTCAAAACCAGTGGCTCCACCCCAACTTTCTCTCCTGTTATTTTTAACACATCTTTATCTATTTTACCAAACTCCTTATAAGCTTGGTTATACATACTTACCGTAGTGCCTAAATTCTTTCCCATACGGCTCAAGTAGTCTTCGTAACTAGTAAGATGCTTGCTTAAATCTTCTACTCTTTTAATTATTTCTTTAGCCGATTCTTCTATCTGTAAAGCCCGCAGACCTTGCATAACCGTCTGCAAGTAAGCCAAAAAAGAAGTCGGTGAAACTATAACAACTTTATATTTATTGGCGGCACGCTGTATCAAATTTTCGGTATCTTCATCTTGCAAAGCGCCAATTTTACTTACCAAAAGGTCGTAATAAATAGCTTCGTGCGGAATAAACATAAAAGCAAAATCCATAGTGCCCTGCCCCGGCTGGATGTATTTGGCAGTTTCCTGAATACGCAACTTAAGATCGTTCACAAAAACTTTTTCCAAACGGCTGCGTTCGGCTTCGTTTTTTTCTTCTACTAAACGGTTATAATTTTCTAGCGAGAACTTAGAATCTACCGGAATAATTTTATCTTTCACAAAAACCGCGGCGTCCACTATGGTGCCATCTTTAAACGGATACTGCATTTGGTAACTTCCTGGTGGCAAAACATTTTTTAAAAGAGTTTCTAAATAATATTCCCCCAATATGCCGCGCTGTTTGGGGTTTTTTAAAATATCCTGCAAATTTTTTAGTTGATCGGCAAAATTGACCACCTGCCGGTTAGTTTCGTCGAGCTTAGTTAAGCGCTCGGTTACATCGCGTACAATTTGGGCGGTTTGGCCAAACTGATTTTGCATACTGCGGTGCGATTCGCCCAGTTTTTGGTCTAATGTTTTGGCAATATCGCCTATTTGGTTCTGCAGCATCAGAAATAAGTTTTGCTGGCCCTCCGGTTCGGCGCGTTTGGCACGCCGTAGAAGGAACCAAAACAAACCGACGAAACCGACCATAACAATAATTGCTAAAACAATAAATTCAAAATTCATAGGAGCGATAAATAATATAAGACCTATAACATCTTGGCATGTTTTCTCATGAATAGCCACTTAGCGAGCTCAATCAAAATTAAATTAATAAGCCCTACACCTAAAATAATCAACCATTCCCAAGCACCCACAGGTTCAGTTTTTAAAAGAAAGACCAAGGGTGGCCAGTAAATGGCTAAAACGAGCAGAATCGCACCTGTGCTCGCGGCGGCTAAAAGATATTTATTTTCGCTCCAGGGAATATCCCAAATGGGTTTTCTCAAACTGCGCACCGAAAAAGAAAAGGCGAGAGTGCTAATACTCAAAGCCGCAAAAACTGTCGTTTGAGCGTAGCTGACACTTTCAAAAGAAGTCTTAAAAAAAACAAACATCAAAAACAAAACTCCGGCGCTAATACAGCTCACTGCCACCACTAAAAACCGAGTGGTGCCGTCTAAAATAGGCCGGCGAGCATCGATCGGCGGCGAAGCCATAACATCTTTCTCGGCCGGATCCAAAGCCAAAGCCAAAGCCGGCCAGCTTTCGGAGAGCAGGTTGACCCATAAAATTTGAAGCGCCGCCACCGGCAAAGGCCAGCCAAAAAACAAAGCCAGACCCACCAAAATAATCTCTGTGAGACTGGTGCTTAAAAAATAAGCCACTACTTTTTTAATGTTTTCCAGAATAACCCGGCCCTCGCCAATGGCTTTCACTAAAACGGAAAAACTATTTTCCAAAAGAACTAAATCGGAAGTTTCTTTGGCCAAGTCCACACCGCTCGCCAAAGCCACACCAATATCGGCTGCTTTTAGAGCGGGGGCGTCGTTGACGCCATCGCCTACTACTGCTACCACCTCGCCTTGTTTCTGCCAAGCTTGGGTTATTTTTAATTTGTGTTCCGGAGTCACGCGGCTAAAAATATCCACATTTCTTACGCGATGTGCGAGCTCGGATACATCGAGCGGAGCTACATCTTTACCTTCCATAATTTCAACTGGACCCCTATTTTTGGAGATTAAGCCTACCTCCTTGGCTACCGTCCGGGCAGTGGCAGTGTGGTCACCTGTAACCATCACTGTGCGCAAACCCGCCCGCCGAGCGAGAGCCAAAAAATCTTTGGCGTCCGGCCGGACAGGATCCTTCAAACCCAAAATACCCACTAAATTAAGCCCTGATATTATCTCTTTCACATCGGCCGGCGAAAAATGCCGGCGCAGAAAATTTTTATCGTCAATTTTTTTGGAACAGACGGCTATCGTTCTTAAACCACTTTGGGCCAAGGCCGTTACCGCCTCTTTAACCGCCAAAATTTCAAAAGGTATGGCATTTTCAAACCGATTCAAGACCTGTATTTTTTTAACACTAGAGAGCAACATATCCGGCGCGCCGACAGCAATAGCCCAAACTTCACCCTCTTCGTTTTCTCTAAAAGAAACGGCAAATTTACGTTCACTGTTAAAAACAATTTCGCCCAATTTTTTAAATTTTTGATTCAGCTTGGTAAAATCCAAGCCGGCCCCTACGGCAGCAAAAAACAAAGCTTTATCCACTGGCCTCGCCTTTACAACCCACTCTGACATTTTATCTTCCGGATTTTCTACAATAATCTCGGCTGACAGTAAACCGTGAGACAAAGCTAAAAGATGGTTGGAAGTATATTCTACAGTGGAATTAAGTTCCAAAAGACCGCTCCGCCTTTCGGGTGTTAGTACTTTAACCACCTGCATTTCGCCTTGGGTCAGAGTGCCGGTTTTATCGGTTAGAATCACACTGGCACCGCCCAAATTTTCCGCCGCGGCCAAGCTCCTTACCAAACCCTTCTCCTTAAGCACCCGCCTCATACCCACCACCAAAATAACGGTAACGGCCACTGGCAGACTCTCGGGAATAGCCGCAACAGCAATGGCCACCGCCGTTAAAAACATTTCCCGAGGATCCCGCCCCAAGAAAAGACCCCAAACTAAAATAGCGAGGCTCAAAACCAAAACCATGAAGCCGATCAAACGCCCCAGCTTATTTATTTTTCTTTCAAAAAGTGTGAGGCTTTCTGGCAAATTTTTGGTGAGGCGGCTCGCGCGTCCGATTTCTGAATTTTCACCCGTACCAAAAACCAAGGCTGCGCCGGAGCCATCCACCACCGCCGTGCCGGCAAAAACAGTATTAGTTCTTTCAAAAATGCCGGCACTCTCAGGTAAAACACTGGCGGACTTTAGAACCTCGGCCGATTCGCCGGTCAAAACACTCTCATCTGTTTTTAGATTAAAACTGTGAGCAAGACGCGCGTCGGCTGGAATTTTATCGCCCGATTTTAAAAAAATAATATCGCCCGGAGTAAGACTCGCCGCCGATATGGATCTATAAACACCATCACGCCGCGCGACAGCCACTGGTGTTTCCAGTTTTCTTAAAGCGTCTAGAGATTTTTCGGCCTTATATTCCTGAAAAAAACCAATGGCGCTGTTTAGCACCACTACGGCCAAAATAACACCAGCATCTAAAAAAGATCTAACATAAAAAGCCGCACCGGCCGCAAAAATCAAAATTAAAACCAGTGGATTCAGAAATTGCCTCAGGAATGTTTTAACTGAAGATTTTGCTTTGGGCGACCCAACTTCGTTTAACCCAAAATGCTTCAATCTCTTTTCGGCCTCGGTTTGACTCAAGCCTTCTCGCTTGGAACCTAAGCGCATAAAAACATCGCCCAGGGGAAAACTATGCCAGGGGATTTCTTTCGTGTTTGCGCCTTTTTTAGCCCGCGCTGGTGCCCGTCTCATGCTAAAATAGTAGCATGACTAATCAACAATCTGATTGTGGAGAATAAACTAACTTTTTGTGCCGCCACGGGGAATCGAACCCCGGTTTGATGGTTGAGAACCATCTGTCCTAGGCCACTAGACGATGACGGCAATTTAAAAACTCGAAATTCTAAATCCGAAATTCGAAACAATATCTAAACACTAAATTATAAACGGTTTGTGATTTGAGATTTTGATCATTGGAATTTGTTTCGGCCGTTCGAGGCTCTGAGGAGCCCTCAGGTCTTCGACTCCGAGAGATCTCAGGCGTTCGTCCCGATGACTCAGCTCCTTCGACTGTGAAGTCTTCAGGACTGAACAGCCCGAGGGACTCGAGGAGCTCGAAGAGATTTCGATATTAGGATTTCGGATTTATCTGTCATTTGGAATTTATGATTTGATACTTATCTCCTCCACAACCGCCTCCATTCTAACTGACCGCGAACCTTTTATCAACACAACATCATTGGGCTGTAAAACTCGTTCCACTTCTTTGGCAGCTTCCTTTGAACCTGAAAACCAAAATAAATCCCGACCTAACTTTAAACCTATCTTTTGAGCTTCCTCGCGAGCAAATACCATTTCATCCCCCACTAAAAACAAAACATCCGCTATCTTGGCGGCTTTAAGACCAAGCCGGCGATGAGCTTCTTCTGTGTTAAAACCCAATTCCCGCATACTGCCCAAAGCGGCCAGTTTGCGATTCTTTTTAAATTTAAACAAAACCTCTAAAGCCGCCTCACAAGCTAGGGGCGAAGAATTGTAAGAATCGTCTATTATTATTGAATTTTTAACGCCAGCCAAAATTTCTAAGCGCTGGGCCGGCGATCTAAATTTTTCCAAACTTTTAGCTGCGTCTTTTAAATCTAGGCCAAAAGCCCGGCTCACTGCCGTGGCAGCAAGTGCGGCATAAAGAGTGGGTAACCCCAAATTTTTATTTATTTTAAAATCGGCTGATGCGCCGACTAAACGGTCCTCAATTTTAAAATCCATACCACATTTTTCTATCTCTTCTGTTTTGGCCGGAACCTCGTAAGAAAAATCGTCGATTCTAATTTCGGCACCAGCTTCAAAACCGTAATAAATTCTCGAGCGATCCGTAGGCACACGATCACGCAATTCCCGCACAGCTAAATCGTCGTAGTTTAAAATAGCTGCGCCACCCGGTCTTAAACTTTTTATAACATTAGCCTTCTCGCCAATATATTTGTCGCGCTCGGGGAAAAACTCCAAATGCACCGGCATCTCGCCTATGGCCGTAACCACGGCTACATCTGGGCAAATAAAAGAAGTTAAATAGGCAATGTCGCCGGGTTTATCGGCCGCCATTTCTAAAACTAGAATCTTGGGATAGTTTTTATCTTTTATTAACAACAACTTAACCCCCTTAAAAAAATTACTGATCCATAAAAAAATGTCCCGCTTAGCTTCTTTGCCGCCAATAATTGTAAGTGGCACACCAATTTCTGTGTTTAAATTATCTTCACTGCGTCTAACCTCGCCGGGGAAAGACCCCGCCAGAACTAAAAAAACTGCCTCTTTGGCCGATGATTTGCCCACCGAGCCGGTTATGGCCACCACTCTAGGTTTATACTTGGTCAAAACCGCAATGCTTAGAAATTTTAGAATGTATTGAATGACTTTACGCATTGAATCCAAATTTGAAGCACGAAACTCGAAATTCGAAACAAATTCCAATGTCAAAAATTAAAAATCCCAAACCGTTTAGAATTTATGATTTAGTGTTTAGATATTGTTTCGGCCGTTCAAGGCTCTGAGGAGCCCTCAGGTCTTCGACTCCGAGAGATCTCAGGCGTTCGTCCCGATGACTCAGCTCCTTCGACTGTGAAGTCTTCAGGACTGAACAGCCCGAGGGACTCGAGGAGCTCGAAGAGATTTCGATATTAGGATTTCGGATTTATTTTGCCAGCGCCTTATCCGGCCTGACCCCCAGATAATGCAAAATATATTCACCCACCTTCTTAAACA
>CAYHXG010000016.1:0-8386 GCA_964360575.1 uncultured Candidatus Saccharibacteria bacterium
GCACCTTTTAGATGTATAGATATCTTTACCTTGAAAAGGTGCTGGGTAAGGTTTTACAACCAATCACTTCGCTCTTGGGCAAAGCCTTAAACCCTACGGGGTTTCCTTGGTTTAGGACCGTTATGCGGTATTGGTGTTATATCTTTTACAGAAGTTATGTTAAAACCCTGACCCACCAAAGCCCTTACGGCCGCCTCCCGACCCGAACCAATGCCCCTTACAAAAACCGTAACATCTTTTAAGCCAACCTTTTTCATTTTGTCGCTTAAAGTCTCAATGATTCTGTTGGAAGCATAAGGTGTCGCTTTTCTTGGCCCTTTAAAACCCAAAGCACCCGAAGAAGATTGAGCAACCAAATTACCGCCGTCATCCGTAAAACTAACCAAAGTATTGTTGTAACTGGCTCGAATATATATTCTGCCTTTTTCTACCAAGTTAGACCTACGACTCGTAACTGGAGCCGCCTTATCCTGTTTTGTGGCCGAACCTTCGGCCGTCACTCCTTCTTTTTCTATGATACGTTTCTTACCCATGCCAATTTTATTTACGAACGAAGCCAAGTTTGACTTGGCGAAGTGAGTAATTATAAATATTGAGCATCCAGCACCTTTTAGATGTATAAATATCTCTACCTGGAAAAGGTGCTGGATAAGGTTTTGTAGCTAAAAAATGTTCACTTCATTCCATTTTTTAGACAAAGCCCTTATGTCTTCTGCGCTGTTGGTTTTCTGCCCGAACCCATAGTCTTTCTTACATTGCCCCGGCGCGTGCGGTTATTGGTTTTAGTCTGTTGACCTCTTACTGGTAGACCCCTAATGTGCCTTACACCCTGATAACTTCCAATATCTTTTTTTCTTTTAATATTTTGTGTAATCTCTCTTTTTAATTCACCCTCTGTTTTATAGTTTTTTTCTATAAATTCTTTTATTTTATTAGCCTCGTCCGGAGTTAAATCTTTGGCTCGTTTATCTGGATTAATTTTAGTGGCCTGCAAAATCTGGTTAGACAAAGTTCGCCCCACACCAAAAATATAGGTTAAAGCAATCTCTGTTCTTTTATTGTCTGGAATGTTGATACCGGCAATACGCATGAATCTTGAAACTTATATCCCCTCGGCCTGAGCTCGGGGCGAAGGCTTGAAACCCGTATCTTTTTTGAATTTTGAGATTCAAGTTACAAGATACAGGATGCAAGATTAGGGGCCTTGACGCTGTTTATGTTTGGGTATAGCACAAATAACATAGATTCGGCCTTTACGCCGAACCAATTTGCACTTATTGCACATCTTTTTTACCGAAGGTCGTACTTTCATTGCTTTTCGCTAATAGAGCGAATCTGAGAGCGAATATGGCGAATCCCGAAGGGATGGTTTCATTATTCGTTATTCGCTGATTAATTCGCTTTTATTCGCGATAACTCTTTATCGTCCGCGATACACTATCCTCCCCCTCTTATCATCGTAGGGTGAGAATTCCATGGCCACCCTATCGCCTGGCAGAATACGAATAAAATTTAGCCTCATCTTACCAGAAAGATGGGCTAATACCTCTTGGCCGTCGTCAAGCTTAACCTTGAACATGGCATTAGGCAGGGATTCTACCACTACCCCTTCCTTACGGATAGCGTCTTTTTTCATTATTTAGCAACGATGGGAGTATAACAAATAGAAATATACCCGTCAAACAGCTTAAAACCTAGTTTAATTGCGTAAAAACATATCATAAAATACAGTGGATTGACTTCTGCTATGATAGATACTATATCTTAAAAAGTAAATGACTTCGGCCCCACCTCGCATTTGCGAGGAGAATAAACAGGCAATTATTTGAACAATTCTGATTGAAGTCCGACTTCAATCACTCATAACCCCACAATAGATACCTTAATCCTATCCGAATCAGAGGGAATGGAGCCAACCCAGAAGGGCCAGAGGTTAACCTCTATACGCTCAACTTTGTAGAGCGAAATATCTATATCTTTCTTCTTTTTACCGGTAATGGAGTCTTTAAACCCGGCCTCGTTAAACTCATCCATAACATCGTACTTTACATTAAGAGTGGCCGAAACCGAACCTTTTTGATAATCCACCACAGGAGGTTTTAAGAAAGATATTTCTTTGGAACTCGTTAAAAGAATTTTGCCATCCGCCAAGCCAGAGGAAATCCTTTTATTAACGTAATCTTCCAAATCATCGTTTTTAAAAACTATGGCTCGAGCTATCATTTTTACGCTGGCTGTAAATTTCTCGGCAGCGGCGCCAGCTTCGGGGCTGGTGGAGCTGTCGGCTAGTTCCTCGTTATAAGCTTCGGGCCAAAGTTGAAAACCTTGTGGCAAGTTTTGTTTAAACTCGCCAAACTGCGGCCTTATTTTTTCTTTTAAACTGGCATAGGCTTTGGTGATATCGTCGTTAGAAACTATTTTATGCTCGCCCGTGCCGCCTCCCGTCATGGGAGAATCGGAAACCGCATAAATTTTCTCCATTCTGGGTGTCCCTTTAAGCGCGGGCATAGTGAATTTACCGGGGCCGATGTTGTAAGCCTCACCAGCTTCTGCCGCTACAACTTCGGCCACAATTTCACCCGGCACAACCTTGCCACTTTTAGTGGTATAACCTGGTACGGCTATGCTTTTTGTTGTCCAAAAAATTTTGCCTGCCCCGACCCCGGAGGGGCCGCCTTCGCTTTGGAATCGCGACGATACAAATTTTTGAACCTGTGTTGAATAGGTATTGTATACCGTTATTTTGCCCCTAGCCTTACCCGAAGCATCCTGACTGCCTGTAGCGGCAAATTCTCCGCTTTCGGTTTTTTCTAAAGTCAAAACCTCAGCGGGAATAAGACCCTTTTCGTGGTTAGCCTTGGGGAGACTGCTCGAAACTACTACATCCATCACCTCACTTTTGGCTTCGCGCGCAGGGTAAATCGCCACCTCGGCTTTAGGCAAGGCTCTTCCAAAAACCACAAAACTCACCACCACCGCTATACTTACTACAACCATAACAAATGAGGTTGGGCTAAGCCGCCCCAGTAACGAAAATCTTCTCTTATTTATTTTGGAAAGTTCGCTAAAAACATCGGCTTTAGATCTTTCTTCGCGGTATGATTTTAAAAAACTGGTTCCTAACTCTCCTTTATTTCCTGAACCCAAATTAAAATCACTTGCTTTCTTACTGTCCCTTTTACTGGACGGCGTATTTGCTTTAGCTATTGTTTTTTTTGGTATGGCTGATTGCTTCTTAACCGCCATCACCGGAATGCCTCGTTGGCGCGGAATAATATCGCTAATGCGCCCAGTTGAAACCGAAGCCTGAACAACCTTTACTGCTCCATTTGATTCATCCTGAGACGAATCGGCTGAACCCGCTACCACCAAACCCGCCCGCTCGGCAAAAATTTTGCCCATAAGATCACTGGTAATCACACATAGATTTTTAGAATTTTCTTCACCAGCTTCCCGTATTAAATGGGCATCCACAATGTTTTGCAAAATTCTGGCACCGGTCGGCACCACCAATTCCAAATCATCGGCCTCAGCTTCCTGAATTTTTTGAATAACCGATTGAATGTCTTCGTTAAGGTCAATATAAATATTCTCCTTTGACATATTTGCCTATGAGCCCCGACGTACGTCGGGGTGGCGCAGCGAATAGCTGCAAATACGTCACCCGTCCGAAGCTCTAAGCGAAGGCGGGCAACAATACTGTGATTATACTACAGATTTAGTAATCTTTATTCCACAACAGCGCGAATTCTGCGAATACCAGCACTTGAACTTTCTTCTTTAACTATGCGAAATCTTCCAATCTCGCCCGTGCGCAAAACGTGTGGTCCACCGCATAATTCACTAGAAAAATCAGCTATTATATAAACTTTTACCTGGTCTGGGAAATTTCCCTGATAAAAATATAAAGCGCCAGATTTTTTAGCCTCGTCTAGCGGCATGGTTTTTATTTCTACCGGATAATCGGCTGTAATGGCTTGATTGACCAAATCTTCAACCTTTTTTACTTCCTCCGGCGTCATTTTGCGATTAAATATAAAATCAAAACGGGTGCGTTCGGCGGTAATGTCGGACCCTTTTTGTGAAACAGTATCGCCTAAAACTTTGTGCAAGGCGGCGTTTAACAAATGCGTGGCCGTGTGCAGGCGGGTTTTTATTTTCATTTCGGCCATGTTTGATGCGGTCAGGTCTCCTTCTGTAATACCATGCCCGCCAAACTTTTTTTCCGCGCCGGCACGAGAAATTTCTTGGTGTTTTTTCATTGCCTGCTCAAATTCTTTCTCATCAACTTCAACTATATGGCCGCCTCTTCTTGCTAAATCTTTTATAATGTCAATAGTTAATCCATAATTTTGATGGAAATTAAAAGCATCATCACCAGAAATTATTTTAATATGGTGAGGTACTAATGCTTGACCAGGTATAATAGTTTGCGCTTCCATCTCCGGAAATCTATTAAAAAATTCTTTTATCCCAACCTTAAGTGTTTTCTTAAATTTCTCTACTTCGTTTTTAAATTCTTCTTCAATAACATCTCTGTTTTGCTTTAATTCTGGATAAAAAGATCCATATTTATCAATAACTCTGATTATCATGTTTGGCAAAAATTGTTCTGAAAATTCCAATCTTTCCGATTGCACAACAGACCTCCTAATCAATCTCCTTAAAACGTTCCCAGCTAATTTATTAGACGGCCGAACTTTATCAGATAATAAAAATACAGTGGCCCTTATATGATCTGCAATAATGCGCATTTCCTCTTCGTGTCCAACAGACGCCAAAAGAAACCCATGGAATGACTCAAACAAATCTGTCTCAAAAACATTATTCTTTTTTTGAACCGCAACCGCCAAACGCTCTAAACCCAAGCCAGTATCCACGCCTTTTTGTTTTAGCGGTTCTAAAGTTTTATTGGGTTTCATATAGTATTCGTTAAATACTATATTCCAAACCTCTACTCCATTTACATAAATCTCTGTAGTAGGGCCACATGGACCTTCCGCGCCAGTTGGACCCCAAAAATTATCTTGGCGTCCGAATTTTTTAACGTTTGACACACCCAACGATTTCCAAATCTGTTCTGATTCCGCGTCGGCTGGAACTACTTGCCCTGAGCTTGTCGAAGGGTCACCCTCGAATACACTTACATAATCTATACCCAAACTCATCTCTTCCGTAATAAACTTGTGAGCATACTTGATTGCGTCTTCCTTGAAATACCCGCCAAAACTAAAATTCCCCAGCATTTCAAAAAATGTTAAGTGGGTTTCGTCGCCAACTTTGTCTATGTCGGATGTGCGAAAAGATTTTTGAATGGAAACTGTATTGAGCGAACCGAAATCTTTAATGGGATCCTTTTGGCCAACAAAGTAAGGTTTGAACTGCTGCATACCGGCCGTAGTCAAAAGCACCGAGGAATCGGTTGGCACAAGTGAACTTGAAGGAACCATGACATGCCCCCTCTTTTGAAAAAATTCAAGAAACCTCCGCCTAATTTTTTGAGAATCCATAGTATATACATGATAATTTACTTAAACTTATTTATCAATTAAAAAGCCTGGACAGTAAATATCCAGGCAAGACCTCAAAACAATTTTACCTACTTTTTGCTACATACGCTCTTTGCAATACCCTTAATAAAGAAATGGCATATGCTACACAAGACCCTTTATATGAAAGAACATGCTCTGATCTATGTCGAACAAATAGGGGATTTTCGCATTCGGCTACCACCTGTAGAATCCTTTTACGACTACCAACCTTTATCCTAGTCCTAATCTGCAATAACTTCTCACAAAGTATACCCAATTTGACAGTTTCGCTTATCGGTAAATCATCAGATGATTTTTCAAAATTGTCACATAATTTTTTACAGATCCCGATCAATTCCTGCAAATGCAACTGCCACAGTGGCTTATACATAACACACCTCCTCAAAATATGTTTAAGTGGTTAAAAAGCCTATTACCCTACAATTCAATGACTCGGCCTACTATATCATCTATAGCCAAACCAGTCAAGGCACTGTTATGGTTTAATATCTTTGCACCACCTTATATATTGCCCCACTCAAACAACCCCGACTGATTACAATCACACTATTAACTACCATACTAACTACACTAACTACCGTATTAACCACCGTTACACTATTACACTATTTATCTGTAACCAAGAGTGCGATCGCGTTCTCGGTTACAGATTATTATTTGTAGGATTGTAGGATTTGCAGGGTTGTAGGAACAGCTTGTTAGATCAATCAAACCAAACCAAACATCTCCCGCACATGTAGTTCATTATCCAGCGAGGTGGCGGTGACCAATCTAACCCACGGTCTAATCTCAAAATATTCAATTAAATAGTCAATCTCATCTTGGCAGGGATAAGGGTGAATAAGGACGCTTTTTTGATATTCATAGAAGCCTAGTCGTTTTAATGCTTCACGTAACACCTCGCGGGCGGGTTTATGCTTCTCGGGTATATCAAATAAGACCAGACGCCACTTTTTGTCCCAGACTTTGGGTTTCTTTATTGCCATATTATCTATATTAAAGGTAATAGCTTTCTTCTTGCCCTTATCGGTTAAGACCATGGTTAAAGAACCATCAGGGTTTTCATGTTCATGGATGAGTTTGGAACGGTAAAGAGCGGCTATAGATTTCTTTAAAGACCAATAATTTATCTTTTTCCATTCATAACCAACTGCTTTAACAACTTTAAAATACTGACGCGGAGTACGAGATACGCCCAAAGCTGCTCCAGCTAAAAGTAGGAGAACTATCTTCTGTTGAACGGGGCCAAGACGATTTAACTTGCTACCTTTTTCCATTTTTGAATTGCTAATTATTAACTATCTTTCATTAATTATCTTTCCATAATATCATAATAACACCACAAATGTAACTGAGATGGCGATCGCTATCTCAGTTACATTTTACTTGTTATTCAATACTCATCATTAAAATGTTTTTACATTATATTTTATATAATAATATAAAAAAGGAAACTAGGAGCCTGATTCAATTATTCCACCACCCAAAAGTTCCTCACCGGAATAAAATACCACCGACTGGCCGGGGGCAATGGCGCGGACTGGTTTAGTGAAAGCCACTAGCCACTTGTTGTTAGCCAATAGGGTCAGAGTCGCTGGCACTGGTTCTTGGCGATAGCGAATGGAGGCTTGGAGTTGCCCTGAGCTTGTCGAAGGGTCGTCTGATATAAAACTAACATCTATAGCTGTCAATTCTTTAGATTCCAAATTTTGCATATCTGTAACCGGCGAAACAATTAGTGTATTGTTATTATAATCTTTCTTTGCAACATAATATGGCCCTGTGCCACCGATGCCGACACCTTTGCGCTGGCCGATGGTATAAAAATCTAAACCGCCGTGCGTACCAACTTTTTGACCCAAAGTGGTTAAAATCTCTCCAGCAGTTTGACTAACATAGGGCTTGATAAATTCCCGCACGTCCACCGGCCCCATAAAACAAATACCTTGTGAATCTTTTTTATCTGCCGTAGGCAGACTTGCTCCTTCTGCAATTTTTCTAACCTCTGCCTTAGATTCTATTTCTCCTATTGGAAACAAACATTTTTCTATTTGATTTTGTTTTAGAGTCCATAAAAAATAGCTTTGATCTTTGTCCAAGTATCGAGCACGAGCGAGTACATAATTTTTGAGATTTGATTTTTGAGATTTGATTTTTCTTACATAATGCCCTGTAGCAATAAAATCAGCGCCCGATTCTATAGCCCGATCAAAAAACAAACCAAACTTAATTTCTTTATTGCACATCACATCGGGGTTAGGCGTGCGGCCGGCTGCATATTCACGCACCATATAATCCACCACTTTGGCTTTATATTCTTGGGTAAAATCCCAAGTTTCAAAAGGAATGCCCAATTTTAAGCAAACCCGCATGGCATCGGCTCTGTCTTCGGCCCACGGGCAAGGCCAAGCTGGATCACTCCAGTTTTTCATAAATACACCCCTAACATCGTAACCCTGATTCTTCAATAATAAGGCGGCAACGCTAGAATCCACGCCGCCCGACATTCCAACAAAAACCTTTTTTGAATTTTCTCGATTCATAATCGTTAGTTAATAATTTTTACCATATTTTAAAAATTTTGTCATTAAAAAAGAGCTATACTGTCGTTTAGACATATAGCTCAGTCTATCTAGGAAGACAGCTGGCAATTAGGGAACAACTTATCCGGATGTCGCTTGGCATCCATATCTCTAATCCTTCCTGTTTAAGGGGGTTATGGGGGGTATTCAGAACTAACCGAAAGTTAAACTAATACTTGTAATAAGTCAAGTATCTGTTAGAAATACAAAACTAGTCTAGGTCGTGGGTGCTGGTTATATATCTAACATAAT
>CAYHXG010000017.1:0-8124 GCA_964360575.1 uncultured Candidatus Saccharibacteria bacterium
AAACATGCCCACCTGTACCGCCTCCACACAGCATTATCCTAGGGTTTTTCATATACCTACTTTAGCAGTATTTTTTGGAATAAAAAAGCAGGCGATCAATTACTGATCGCCTGCAGTATCTTACCTCATTAGAACAACTTTTCTAGCTTTTTTTGCTAACCTTTCTGCAAGTCTACCGGTATGTTCTCCACCCAATAGGTATTCCATGGCTATGGATCTGCCTTCGACGGATACGGAATTAAAAGCTGCGTAGCATAGTTGATTCAAAGTTTCTTGTCCTAAAGGCGATAATTTACCAAATAAAGCATCTTCCATTATGGCTTGCACGGATATAAAGATTTTGCCTATATCGGCTAACCGATTGCCTTTGTTGCACCAAACTTGTGAACCTCCGTTAGACCATTTTTTGATGGCTGTAGATAATTCCGGTAAATATTTTTTATCTGACGCTATTGCCCCAGTATTTTTAGCAGTCTCGCTTTGACAAACAATGAAATGACAGATGATTCTGGGAAAATCGTCGGAAAAACAAGTTCTTATTAGGCAATTTTCATCTAGCCAAGTTGCAGCTTTAAAAGAGCCCAATAACAATCCTGCCCAAAAATAAGGCGTACCTTCTTCCACTTCCGAAACCAATCTACGCCAACTATCAGCGCCAAAGGTGCGTATTACTACAGCTTGTGATATTTTTGCACTCACTTGCCATGATGAACTTCTACAGTATGTCATCAAAGTTTCTGATTCTATTTCATCAATATCTTTATTCAGCTCTACAAACGAAGCAAGCAGTTCTGCTTCGGATTTTTCTCCTAATAGCACTTTGCCAGCTTCCTTTACAAAAGTATCCATTTCTTTCTCCTCTCGAAGGTTTATTCCCTCTCGGGAATGTGGGTCTCCTCTCGGAGACGGGGTTTATGTGAAGGAACTGTTGGCTATGAGTCTAACTAACAACATAAAATAAGTCAAATGCAATGCTTAAAACATAATAGTTGTACAAATTATGCTATAGCATAAGATTGATGACTATACTTTTTATTTTATGTTCTCTTTCTAGCTATATTGGCCACAATGCCTACGGCGGCGAGTTCTATGGTCAAAGCTGTGCCGCCATAGCTAATAAACGGCAGGGGTATGCCGGTAAAAGGTATAAGGCCAAGTATACCGAGAATATTTATAAAAGTTTGCGAGCCGATCCAAGTTACTATCCCTAATACCAAATATTTTTCAAAGGGCCTAGCAGCGGTAGAAGCAATTTTTAGGCCGCTTAAGATCCAAATTAAATAAACAAATAAAGCTAGCGAGGCGCCAATAAAACCCATTTCTTCCGATATTATAGCAAATACAGAATCGCCTATGGTTTCGGGCAGGTAGTTATATTTTTGTATTCCTTTGCCTAGGCCAAGGCCAGTGAAACCGCCAGAACCTATAGCTATTAAAGCCTGATTAAGCTGATAACTCGATCCCGTGGCATCGCGATTAGGGTCAAAAAAAGATAAAATCCTTTCACGGCGATAAGGTTCAATAGCAATCAAGGAAATCGATATTAAGAAGCCAATAACTCCAGCTACGAGCAAAGGCTTTAGGGGCGCTCCGGCGCCAAAATATATTGCAAGAGCGAGAGCACAAATTATTAAAAATGTGCCAAAATCTGGCTCCATTACCACCAAACTCCCCACCAAGCCCAGCCAAAGAATAAACGGCAAAATCATAACGGGTTTGGCAATTTTGTCTTTTTTGGATTCCAGCCAGTGGGCAAAATATATTGCGAGAGCAAGTTTCGCCAGTTCCGAAGGTTGAAAAGATATGCCAAAAATATTTAACCAACGTTTGGCGCCGCCGGCTTCGTAGGCGAAACCTGGGATAAAAATCGCGGCGAGCAAAATTATGGATAAAATCAAAATTGGCAAACCCAGTTTTTTTATCCAAGCCATTTTTAAATTTAAAAGAACCAAAAAAGCTGCGAGACCCAAACCTAAACCATAAATAATCTGGTGGCGAAAATAATAAAAACTTTCGCCATGGTTTGATTGCGATAGCGGTATGGAAGCTGTAGTTATGACGGCTATACCCAATATAACTAAAAGAGCTGTGGCGCCAAAAAAAATTAAAGATATTTTGCTCCAAGTGTGCCTCATCTGCTTTTTCTTAGAATTTTTCCTGAAAGAGTGTTTTTACATTCACCGCGAGCTATCTCTATTTGGCCGTTCACTATAACATAATGTATGCCTGTGGGGTATCTAAAAGGGTTAGCGTAAGAGGCTTGGTTGGCAATATTTTGCGGATCAAAAATAACAAGATCAGCCGATTTATTTTTGGCAATAACTCCCCTATCGCCGAGACCCAGCCACATGGCCGCCTGGCCCGACATTTTATAAATAGCTTCTTCTAAACTTAAAACTTTTTTTTCTCTAACATACCGCCCTAAAATTTGCGCGGTAGTGCCAAAGGAACGGGGATGCGGCACAGTGTTTATTCTGTCTTCAACACTATAACCAGAGCCGTCGGTACCTATCATGGCGGCGGGATGTTTCATTAATGTTTCCATAACACTTTCTTCCTGATCGCCATAAAAAACAGTGATTTGATCTTTGGAGGCGGAGAGTAAATTCAATATCGCTTCGATACCGCTTACATTTTGATCCCGCGCGATTTGGGCAAGGCTTTTCCCCACAAAAAGTTGGCCCAAGATGCTGGTAGCAATGGTTATTTTTTCATAGGGGTAATTTTTAATTTCCATGTCACGAATTATCTCGGCTCTTAGGCTGGGTGTTTTTAAACGTTTCATAAGTTCGGCTTTGCCGCCTATGGTGGCCCATTCTGGAAGTAAAAGATACAAAACTATGGCCGAGGCTAAAAATGGATAGACATCAAAAGATACCAAAGCACCCGATTTAGCGGCTACATCCAGCATGCGTAGCAGTTTCTCGGCGGCAGCCGGATTTCTTTCACTCAACATTTTTAAGTGGCTGATTTTAGCGCGAAGAGGCACATGGTGTATATAACCAAAAACTTCGTTAAGCGAGGCATATATTTCTGGGCCTTCGCTTCGCAAATGAAAAGAAACTACTCCATTTAGGCTTTGAACAGTTCTTAATAATTTTAGAATTTCTTCTTCGGTGGCTAATCTCTCGTGACTGTAAGCCAAGCCAACAGAAAGCCCAAAGGCACCTTCTTGCAAAGATCTTTTTAAAAGATCGCCAACCTTAAGTTCTTCTTGGGAAGTTAAGGGGCGGGTGGAGTCGCCCACAAAGTCGCGGCGCAAAGTGGCGTGTCCGGTGAGTGTGGCCAAATTGACGCTAATTTTTCGACGAGACATAGACTCAAGAAATTCAGCCATACTCGTCCAATTAATATTGGCTCCGAAAGTGCTTGTCCATTTTTGAATGGAAGCGAGTGATCCTTTTAATAAGGGTGCGAGTGACGAGCCACATTGCCCAATTAAAATAGTGGTTATGCCCTGCCGAACCAGACTTTCCAAATGGTTATCGTGCAACAAACCACCATAGCTATCAGCATGATTTTGAACATCTATAAAACCGGGAGCTATAACAAGGCCGGTGGCATCTATTTCGGTTTTAGCTTTGGCTTTAGCGATGTTACCCATATCAAAAATTTTATCGCCGGCTATGCCAATGTCGGCTTTATAAGCAGGACGCTTACCTGTGCCATCTACCACTGATCCATTTTTAATTAAAACGTCAAAAGTCATCCCTATTATCTTATCATATAATTGTTATAAAAATAAAAATCTCCGGCATGTTTATGTCGGAGATTGGCAATTATCTATACGGCATATTATCAAGTCTGGTTTGTTTCCACCTTATGAGTGATGCTATAGCTGGTTCATGATCTATTTTTGGGTGTGTTTCAGCGAATTTTAACTCGGCTTTAAGAAGTCTGTTAAATAGGTCGGCTATCTCCTCTCTTTTCAATATCAATTCCAGATCCCCGGGTATCAATGATATAAAATCATAGAATTCCTCTCGTAGATCGCACATCTCGCATGTAGCTTGGAGTTGTTTTTCCATTTTAGCCAGTTCTCGTTTCCACCGAAGTCTTTGAAAGAACATAAACACCAAAAACGGTACCAGCACCCATAGCATCGAGACAACCTCCTTCTTATAAAGTTTTTGGTGGCTATTTTATAACTTATGATATGTTTTATCTTAAATTAAGTCAAGTACTTGTTAGACCTCCGAGGTTTAACAATCTATAAGAAGACCATCTGGCAAATATTCTTTAGCACTGCTATTTTTGATAAAATTTTTATAGTCTTCCGGAATGTTAAATTGTTTCAAAACGATGTCCGGCTTTAGAAGTTTTCCCCACCTATTTTGCAAATAATCTTGGTAGCTAGACCAAGGGTAAAAATGTTCTTTATTTTTCCATCCCGTAAGTTCTCTCTGATTTTTATGTATGTAAGCTGATAGATGGAGTAGCTGGTTATTACTTTTAATATGAACTGATTTATATGGACCCTGAAACAAATGTCCGGTTCTTCTATATTTAGTATTAAAATATTTTGTCTGGGCGTTTTGTATCCTACTTAAATAGTCAGCGATTCCGTTGTCTTTCAATTGATGAACAATAAAGTGAAAGTGGTTAGGCATAAAGGTAAATGAAACAAGCTCCACAGTTCTTTTCTTAACAATTTCTTCAATTTCACCCGAAATGTTAAACCTCCGACGTTTAACAAAATAGGATACTTGACGGCCTATATTTGTGAATTTTAGGTTAGATTGAAAATGTAATACCAAGAATAAGAATCTGGCCCGGTCTCTTTCGTCTAGGAATATCAATTTTTTATCGTTACCTCTATTATAAATATGGTAATATTCACCGATTGCAATAGTTCTCTGCATGGAAGTGTTAGACCTCGGAGGTTTAACATAATGATAAGAGTATTTTATTTACCCAAGAGCTGGATAATGATGCCGAGGGCGGCCATGACGCTGGAGATGATCCAGAAGCGTTCGGTAACTTTGGTTTCGGGCCAGCCTTTGGCTTGGAAATGGTGGTGAATGGGTGCCGAGAGAAAAACTTTTTTGCCGGCGCGCAATTTTTTGCTAATAATCTGAATGATCACAGAGATCGATTCTACCATTGGTACAAAAGCCAGAAACGGCAAAACCAGAGCGGCGTTGGTTAAAAGAGCAATTACAGCCAGGGTTACGCCCAAAGACATAGCTCCAGTATCGCCCATAAAAAAACGGGCGGGATAAATGTTAAACCAGAGAAAAGAAAGTAAGGCGCCCACAATAGCAGCGCAAAAAACAGCTAGGTCGTATCTGCCTTCAAAAAAAGATACCACACCATAGCCAGCAAAGGCTGTTAACATTAAACCGCCAGCCAAACCATCCAAGCCGTCGGCTTCGTTAACCGAAAACGAGGTTGCCACAATTATAAAAATAGCGAAAGGAATATACCAGCCGTTAACATCAAATACTCCCAGAAACGGAACTTTAATGACCGTCCAATCAAGTTTGTAATAAAACCAAAGAGCACCCATAGTGGCCACCACGGTATAGAGCAATAAACGGTGACGCATTTTTAAACCACCACCCTTGGGGCCTATGTGAAACACGCCCAAGAGATCATCACCTAAACCAATTAAGGCCGAGAACATTAAAATCCCTAAAGGTAGTAGGGTTTGAGGTCTTGATAGAAAACTAAATTGGGCTAAGAGATTTCCTGGTAGGAATTTTTCTACTAGGGCCAGCGCAGAAATTAATATTAGTAAAGTTAACCAGATTATTACGCCGCCCATGGTAGGAGTTCCAGCTTTACCTTGATGCAGGGATGCAAAAATCGGTGCGCCTTCGGTACGAATTTGCTTACCCAGACGGTGTTTATAGAGCACGTTTGTCCACCACGGGGTCAAAATTATAGAGAGCACAAAAGCGGCAAAGGCGATGGTAAGTATGCGAACAACTTGTAGAGTAACAATATCCATCTTTATTGTGGCCAAACCCAAGCTTGATTAACCCAATCAATTAATTTTCTCATATCGCCTTCCCTATCGTATGAACCTAAAACTAAGTATATAAATTCGGCGTTGTTTGGTCCGGAAACCACTAAGGCCATGTTTCCCAAAGCGCGAGGAGTGAAGCCAGTTTTTCCTCCCAAGATATTCGGTTCACCCACAAAAGGGTTGGTGGTATTAAAATCATGCGTGGCCACACCGTTTTTAGCTTCGGCATGGTAACTCTTTAGTTTTAACATGTCCCATAATGTTGAATAGCCGCTGTTGGTTCTAAGGTATTTTATAAATTTAGATAAATCTGCAGCCGTGCTAAAGGAATTTATATCTTCTAGCCCATTAGGGTCGTTAAAGTTAGTATGCACCAAATTAAGGTCGTTAAATTTTTGGTTCATTAAACGTACAAATTCTCTAGCCGGCACAGTTTTAGCTTCGGGATTAGTGGTTAATTTTCCGCCCACATATTCGGCTAAGGAATAGGCGGCGTCATTGGAAGACTCTAAAAGAGAGGCGGCTAGAAGATCATTCACAGTTAAAATTTCTCCCTCTCGCAAACCGCCACTATTGCCATCATTCCTTACGGCTTTTAGGGAAACAGTAGCAAGTTCTTGAGGTTGAGCATAATCTAAAACAATAGCCGACATTACAAGTTTGGTTAGCGAGGCGATAGGCCTTGTAGTCTCAGTATTTTTGGCATAAAGGTAGAAATCTTCTTTAAAATCCCAAGCCAGAGCGGTTGCAGCGCCAAGTTCTAAATCGGGTACCTCTAAAACCCTCTGGGGGATGTTCCTCTTTATTTCTTTGGTTTCCTCTGAGGAATGTTTTATGGCTGGCTCTCTAAAATATTCCGTAATTTTGGCTTGGCTCAAGCTTCGGGGTGTACCAATTTGGTACGACAAAAGTAAAACAGGCACAACCACAAAAGAACTTATGATAACATGCAGAGGCTGTTTCATTGATTTTTACTTAGCAAAGTTTCCACTCTAGTTGTTTCAGTCTTTAACTCATGGTAACGGGGTAGTTCGTGCTCTCCCGCCAAACCAAGCTTTTTTAGCGCGGCCAGCGATATCTGGTAAGTCGGTGGTTTTATATTTTCATTTTTCTCCACTAATCCCCGAAGTGTTAGATTGCGAAGAGCATAAGCAGAATTAACACCTCTTAGCATTTCTAGTTCGCTCTTAGCTAGGGGTCCTCGGTAAGCCACCACGGCCAAAACTTCTAAGCTGGCTGGAGTAAGTTCCTCTTGAATTTCGCTTTTTATTAGTTTTTCTATGTAATCTGAAGCCGATTTGTCTGTGGCTAATTGCCAATAATCATTTTTTTCTAATAGCTTAATTCCCCGCCTGGCCAAAGTTTTTTTAAGGTTAGCCAAAGCCAAACCAACTTCAGCCAACGAGTTTTTAGTTACTTCGGACAGTTTTTTTAAGCTTAGGCTTTCGCCATAAGCAAAAAGCAGGGCTTCTAAAATTTGTTCTAAATTTTCTGTTTTCGGTTTAGGATTACTAAGCATATAGCCACTTTAATTTTATGTCGCCAAAATTTGTTTTTTGTTCGGCGGAAATTTGTTTGCGTTTTAATAATTCCAACACAGAAAGAAAATATACCAGTCTGGCTTCTGGGTTGATTGAATCGGCTGCTTTCAAAAAATCAAGTTCTGCGCTTTCTTTAAGTTTATTTTCTAATTCCGCTATTTTTTCTTCTAATGATATTTTTTTTACGAGCTCTGCTTGGGGAATTCTTTGAGGTAAAGTTATAGTGCTTAGGAGATTGTTTAGAGCAGTTGTAAGCAACTCGGTTGAGAGTTTTTTAGGAAAATAAAAAATTGGTTCTAAATTAGCCAAATAAGATCGACTATAAAACCTCTCTCCTTTTTTATCTAAATTGTTTATAACCTTGGCTAGGTCTTTATATTTTTGATATTCGGCCAGTTGTTCTTTTAAACCCTGGATATCTTTTTCTTCTTCCTCAGTTAATTCTAAAAAAGGCAACAAAGCGCGAGATTTTACCAAAGCCAAGCGGCCGGCTATATTTAAAAAATTAGCCATGTCTTCTAAAGGCAGGCCGGGTGTTCCTTTAAGGTAATTTAAAAATTGATCAGCCACTTGAGCCAAAGATATTTCGGTGATTTCCAGTTTCTTGGATTC
>CAYHXG010000018.1:0-8015 GCA_964360575.1 uncultured Candidatus Saccharibacteria bacterium
ATACCTGATATGAACCACACCCTTAATGGCTCTTTCAAAAATCGAATTAACTAAAAATTATGAACCCAAGTCTTTTGAAGACAAATGGTTCAAATTTTGGACTGATAAAAGATATTTTGCTTCAGTCGCTGATTCTACCAAAACTCCTTTTACAATAGCTATCCCTCCACCTAATATTACATCTGTCTTACACATGGGACATGGTCTGAATGCAACTATCCAAGATATTTTAGTGCGCTACCACCGCATGAAAGGTTTTAAAACTTTGTGGCTGCCGGGCACTGATCACGCCGGCATTGCCACGCAGTATGTGGTGGAAAAAGAACTCAAAAAAGAAGGCAAAACCAGGTTTGACTTAGGCCGAGAAGAATTTTTAAAAAGAGTTTGGGCATGGCGCGAAAAATACGGCCATATAATTTTGGATCAGCTTAAAAAAATCGGGGCTTCGTGCGATTGGTCGCGCACCCGTTTTACGCTGGATCCAGAGTATTCCCAAGCCGTAGAAGCCGCTTTTAAGCACTACTACGACAAGGGCTTCGTCTACCAAGCCGACCGCGTGGTCAACTGGTGCACCCGTTGCGCCACTTCCCTTTCCGATTTGGAAGTGGAATATAAAGAAGAAGACGCCGAATGGTACGAAATCAAATACGGCCCTCTTGTAATTGGCACAGTTAGACCAGAAACCAAACTGGGCGATACCGCCGTGGCCGTAAACCCTAAAGACCCGCGCTATAAAGATTTGATTGGCAAGGAGCTGGAAATAGACACTGTGCTGGGCCCAGCCAAAGTAAAAGTGGTGGCCGACCCCGAAGTTGATATGGAATTTGGCACGGGCGCCATGAAAGTTACGCCAGCCCACGACGCTCACGATTTTGAACTTGCCGAAAAAAATAATCTGGAAAAGAAACAAGTTATCGGGCCCAATGGCAAAATGACAGAGCTCGCCCAAAAATACGCCGGCCTCAAAGTAACCGAAGCTAGAAAACAAATAGTGGAAGATTTGGAAAAGAAAGGTTTACTCATAAGCCGCAAACCTTATCTGCATAACATCGCCGTTTGTTACCGCTGCAACACTGTAATTGAACCCTTAATTTCTAAACAGTGGTTTTTGAAGATGAAAGATTTGGCCGACAAAGCCAAAGAAGCTGTGGAGTCGGGCGAGGTTAAATTCCACCCAGAAAATTTTGCCAAGCCCTATTTAGACTGGTTGAACAATGTTCGCGACTGGTCTATTTCGCGCCAATTATGGTGGGGGCACAAAATTCCACTAGACGGCACAGATGATGTTTTAGACACTTGGTTTTCTTCGGCTTTGTGGCCCTTCGCTACACTGGGTTACCCTAAAGAGACTTCCGACTTAAAAGAATTCTACCCCACCCAAGTTTTGTCTACCGCGCGGGACATTATCAACCTGTGGGTCGCCCGTATGATTTTTTCTGGTTTAGAATTTACCGGGAAAAAACCTTTTTCCGATGTAATTATTCATGCCACGGTTTTAAACAAAGAAGGCCAGAGAATGTCTAAATCTTTAGGCACCGGTGTTGACCCTATGCATTTAATTGAACAGTACGGTGCCGATGCCACTAGATTTGCTTTAATTTGGCAGGCCATGGGCGGACAAGATATTAAATGGCAACAGGAAGCAGTGGTGGCTGGCAAGAAGTTTTTAAATAAAATATGGAACGCCAGCCGATTCGTTATGCAACGAATTGAAAACTCTAAATCCGAAATACGAAATCCTAAACAAATACCAAATTTTAAATTACAAAATCAAGAAAACAAAAATATCATAAATAGATTTGAAGAAATTAAAAAAGAAACCAGTGAACTTATAGAAAACTATGAATTCGGCCCGGCTTTGCATATGCTCTACGATTTCTTTTGGCACGATTTTTGCGATAAATATTTGGAAGAAACGAAGAAGTTGGACAACGAAGAAACCAATCAAACCCTGCTCTATGTTCTTGCGGGATCAGTTAAACTACTCCACCCTTTCATCCCCTTTGCCACCGAAGTTTTGTGGGGAAAACTACCGCAAGAAAACAAAAAACTCCTGATGGTGGAATCATGGTAAAATGGTGTTATGCTTGTAGGCTTTATCGCTCTTGGTATCTTACCTAGTATAGTTTGGCTCTCCATTTATTTGCGGGAAGATGAACACCCCGAACCTAACCGCTTTATATTAAAAGTATTCTTTTTGGGTGCTCTTTCAGCCCCCATTGCCGCTGGTTTGGAATTTTTGTTAGTGGGTTTAGTAAAGGATACAACTTGGCCACCGCTTTTAACTAATTTTTTGGTTTTTTTCTTGTTTATTGGCGTGGTGGAAGAATATTGCAAATTCTTGGCAGTGCGTCTGGGTATAGAACGAAAAAGTGTTTTTGACGAGCCTGCGGATGCGATGATATACTTGATTGTGTCGGGCTTGGGTTTTGCCGCTTTGGAAAATATTTTAGCACTTTTCCATTTTACCGACGCCGCGGGCAAAGCCGCAGTGGACCAAGCTCTGGAAATCGCTGGCTTGCGCTTTTTAAGCTCCACTCTACTGCATGTTTTGGCTTCGGGAATTGTGGGTTATTACCTTGCCCGAGTTCACTTCTTTAAAGAAAAATTCAGTTTAGTTAAAGGTATAATTATTGCCGGGTTTTTACATGGAACCTACAACACCTTAACGCTGGCCTCGGATAGTTTTCAAAAAATTTCGGCCACGTTTATTGTTATTCTGCTTCTTGCCTTAATGGCGGTGTGGGTTAATAGCTTATTTTATAAACTAAAGAGAGACTTTTACAGATAGGGATGTGGTCCGCCTTCGCTCAGGTCTTCGACCTTGAGGTCTCAGACCGAAGGGCTACGGCGGACACATATTTTTAACTATTCATTTCATTCATAGAAAAATATGGCAAAAAAATCATTTTTTCAACTGCTAACTGGTCGAGAACCGGAAAATGAAGGCGAAGAGTATGAAAAAAGATACAAGGAGATTTTGGCTTCCGCCCAGTCCTCCTCTGTTAGAAATCAAGTTAAAAATGAATTGCCGGTTTTAAAACAAGAGAAAAAAGCCAGTAGTGTTAAAATCAATCTTGAACACGATGAAGAAGAAGGTTTACCCTCCGAAGCTTCAACGGAGGAGGGCCAACTGACTATAGACGTGTACCAAACACCCGAAGAGATGGTTATAAAATCCACCATCGCCGGAGTAAAGCAGGATGATCTCGATATAACTATCGCCACCGATATGGTTACTATTCAGGGCGTAAGACGCAAAGATGAAAGTGTTTCGCCCGAAGACTATTACTACCAGGAACTCTACTGGGGACCTTTTTCCCGCTCGGTAATATTGCCACAGGAAGTGGACACTGAAAGCGCTAAAGCTTCTTTAAAAGATGGAATCTTAACAATACACTTGCCTAAATTTGAGCGCGGACGAACTAAAAAATTAAGAATAAATTCGGCCTAAAACCAAACTTGATCCAATCCTCTCTTGGCTTTACTCGGAGGGGTTTTTTAATTACCATAAATTAGGTGGCGCCGTAGCCAAATAGGCCAAAAGCAAATGTCTTTGCTTTTGGCGGGTCGTTTCATCGAAATATAAATACGACCCGGGTTTCAAAATTTTTAACGCCAGTGTAAAATTTTGAAACGGCGTAGGAGGTCTGTCCCGCTGGCAAATGACGGCGCGGTGGCGAAGTAGCTAACGCTGCGGTCTGCAAAACCGCTATACAGGGGTGCAAATCCCCTCCGCGCCTCATATCGTCATTTGCCCACGGGATTGCGATTTGTAGCTCCGATAAAACCGGAGACAAATCGGGAACAAAACCCCTATACGCGGGTGCAATTCCCGCCGGCGCCTCAAAATCAAAAAAGCCCGGGTGGTGGAATGGTATACACGAAGGACTTAAAATCCTTTGCCGCAAGGCTTGCGAGTTCGAGTCTCGCCCCGGGCACAAAAACCCCGCCCGCAGTTTGGGTGTTTTATTTTTACAATCAATGGAGTCAAATCTACCCACACATCTAGCCGTTATACCCGATGGCAACCGCCGCTGGGCCAAAGCCCGCGGGTTGGAACCCTGGCTCGGCCATAAACACGGCGCCGATACGCTCAAGGAAATAGTAAAAGATTCCGTTAAAGCCGGTATTAAGTATTTTACCTTTTGGGCTATGTCGGAAGACAACATAGCCAAAAGACACCCCCTAGAAGTAAAATTTCTTTTTAAGTTGATAAAAAATATTTTTGAAGAATATGAAAAAGACTCCTTTCCCCATCAAAATCAAATAAAAATTGATTTTTTGGGACGGTGGGAAGAACTATTTCCTCAAGATGTAAAAGAGGTTCTTAGCCGCATAAAGGAGCAAACCAAAAACTATAGCCAACATTTTTTAACTTTTCTTTTGGCTTATGACGGCCGCACCGAAATACTGCAGGCCTTGCATCAACTTTACCAAAATAACCCTGCGGTTAAGCCCACGCCCGATTTGGTAAAAAAATATCTCTACACTAAAGATCTCCCGCCGGTGGATTTAGTTATTCGCACTGGCGGCGAACCTCATTGGAGTTGCGGTTTTATGATGTGGGATGTAGCCGACAGCCAACTTTATTTTACCCAAACCCTCTGGCCAGATTTTAACAAAAAAGAGCTTGAGACAGCTCTTAGCAACTATTCTCAGACCCAACGCCGATTGGGTGCCTAACCCCGCCCTTGAAAAAGATTGGTTTCGCCAAACAGAGTTTATCTTTTTCAAGGGCGGGGCTTGAGCTCGATGTTTTTTACAGCTCAACTACTACGGGGCCTAATCCTCTTTGACCTTGTTTATTACTTCCAGAATCTTGGAACCCTTCTCCTCCGATTCGTCGAGCTCAAATCTAATTTTGGGCACGGGGCGCATTTTTAAACCTCGATTTAAAGCTTGCTGAATTTCGTAAATATTTTTTTGTATTTCCTTTAAAACCGCTTCCGATTTTTGAAAAGGAAAAACAGTTATGCTAATAGTGCAATCTTGAACGTTTCCGGTGGTCATAACACTAGAAATTGTTACCAGAGCATCGGTATCGAGTTCGCGGCGTAAGAAATCGGCCATAAATCTGTGGATCAGCTCGTCTATTTTTTTTAACCTCCTTTCAGCAGACATCTTTTTATAAATTCGAATATCGAAATACGAAACAATATTTAATTTAAGAAATTCTAAATTTTAAACATTAGAATTTGTTTCGAATTTCGTATTTCGTGCTTCGGATTTTCATAGTTCGGGGTATCTTTTTTCCTCTTCAAACCCCACCAAAGTGTCGCCTACTTCAATAACAATGTCACTTTCCACTTGAAGTCCAGCCTCGTTACCCTCTCTAACCTCATCTTGCGATTCTTTGCCTTTCTGCAAACCGGTTATCTTGCCTAAACCCAAAATTTGGCCGTTTCTTTTAATTTCAAACTTTAAACCTTTTTTTAGTTTGCCCGAAGATATTTTGCCGCCAATAATCATTCTTGGTTTTTCGGTTCTAAAAACAGCCAAAATATCTATTTTGCCAATTTCTTCTTTAACAATTTCTGGCTCTAAAAGATGGCTCATAAAATCTTTAACACCCTGAACAAAGTCATAAATAATATCAAAAGTTTTCACCTCTATGTCGCGCTGTTCGGCGTAATTTAAAGTTTCACGGCTAACCTTAACCCCAAAACCTAATACTTTAGCAGCACTGGTCTCGGCTTTTTTAATATCGGCTTGACCAACATCGCCCACATCGCATTTTAAAAGCTTTAGTCCAACTCTCTCCGATTTTATTTGCTTTAACGATCTCACTAAGGCCTCTAAACAACCCAAAGCTGCAGCTTTAATAACAATGGGTAAAATTTTAGGCTGGCCCGAGGGTTCAATTTTAATCTTTTCCAAAAAATCCTCGTGCCTTTTTTTGTGCTCTCCTATCATCTCTTGAGCTTCGGCCGCACCAGAAACAACACTGCATTTCTCGCCTACCATGGGCGTAACATCAGCGAGTCCCAGCACCTGCACCGGTTTAGACGGTTTAGCCTCGGTTAAAACTTGGCCGGCATCATCTTCCATTATTTTTACCAATCCATAAGCTGTGCCGCAAACTATAAAATCGCCCGTTCTTAAAACGCCGTCAGTAACAACTACGGTAGCCACCACACCTTTTTTGGCGTCGAAGTGAGATTCAATAACATAGCCTTCGCCGCTTTTTTGCGAACTATATTTTAACTCCTCCATTTCGGCTACCAGCAAAATCAAATCTAAAAGTTCATCTATGCCTTTTTTATCGCGAGCCGAAACCAAAACCACCGGAACTTTACCACCCCACTCCTCCACCAAAACGCCACGGTCGGATAAATCCTTTTTAACTTTATCTATAACTGCGCCCGGCTTATCTATTTTATTTATGACTACAATAAACGGAACTTTATTTTCTAAAATATGTTTTATGACCTCTTCGGTCTGAGGTTTAACACTGTCATCAGCCGCCACTACCACCAAAGCCACATCAGCCACCTTGGCACCATGTTCGCGCATAGCAAAAAAAGCTTCATGGCCAGGTGTATCTATAAAAGTTATTTTTTTGCCGTTGCGAACAGTCTCATAAGCACCGATACTTTGAGTGATGCCACCGGTTTCACCTTCGGCCACTTCGGTTTCACGGATGGCGTCTAGCAAAGTGGTTTTACCATGATCCACATGGCCCATAACCACCACCACCGGAGGCCGAACTTCGGTTTTAGAAACATTCATATTTTGCTTTTGAGTTTCGGTAGACATGGCTATAAGACTAGAAAAAATGGCTCTTTCACAGGCCATATATTTAAGCTATATTAAATTAACACACTTGGGGAAAAAATTCTAGTTAACCCAAAGGTCTGACCTTCCTGGAAGGTCAGACCTTAAGGAATTTCCGAATTTGAGTGTCTAAATCCCCCGCGCTCATAAAAACAATAATAGAGTTAGAATTTAGGTCACCAGCCAATAGTTTTAAAACTGCCCTAAAATTGGGGGCATAAAAAACATTGGGTTTATTAATAGTTCTAGCTAGATCGGCCGACGATTTGCCTATCGTGTCTCTGCTTTTAACTTTATACAGCGGGTATAAAATTGTTTTATCGGCGGCGTCAAACGCAGTTAAAAAATCTTTAAATAAACGGTTTAGGCGATCTTGCTGATGCGGTTGAAAAACGCAAACTAATTTCCTAGCGGGATATTTTTCCCTCAAAGCCTGAAGTGTGGCTTTAATTTCTGTGGGATGATGCGCATAGTCTGAATAAATCAAACTCCTTATTTTTGATTTTTTATTTTTAATTTTTAATTTTTCTAGGCGGCGCCAAGCGCCGATGTATGATTTGAAAACTTTTTCCGCCACAACTTTTTTAACTCCCAGCAATTTAACTGCCTGCCACGCCGCCTCGGCGTTAAATTGGTTATGAATACCCGGAATGGAAAGTTTATGTCTTCCCTTCTCGTACCAGATTACCTTGGGATTTGTTTTCCGTGATTTAGAATTTGTTTCGAATTTCGGATTTCGTACTTCGGATTTAATAATGGTGCAAATATTTTTATCTTCTCCATTAACCACTATCCACCCTCCACTTTCCACATTTTTCAAAAACTTTTTAAACCCAGCCAAGACTCCAACAAGATTTTTATAAACATCCAAATGCTCTTTATCTATATTGGTCAACACCGCAACTTTGGGAAAATAATTATAGAAAGATCGGGCATATTCATCGGCTTCTAGGACCAGATATTCACCTTGGCCCAGCCGAAAGTTATTATTTCCGAGCTCCTTTAATTTAGTGCCGATTATAATAGTCGGATCTAACCCGGCTTCCTTGAGAATCAAGCCAACCAAAGCCGTTGTGGTGCTTTTACCATGCGAACCAGCGACGGCTATGGTGAAGTATTTTTTCGTTAACTCGCCCACCGCTTGGGCATAGCTTAACAAAGGGTAACCCTTTGCTCGCGACTCGGAAAACTCCGGGTTATCGGGTTTAATGGCGGCCGAATAAATAACCAAATCGGGC
>CAYHXG010000019.1:0-7999 GCA_964360575.1 uncultured Candidatus Saccharibacteria bacterium
TGCACCTGCAAACAAAAACACGAAGTCAAATGCTTAAACGCCCATATGGGCCGCTGTTTAACTTACTGCTGTCTAAAAAACATATACCGAGATAGCGGCCGCTATCTCGGTATATTGGAAGAATATAAAAAAAATATAAGGTCCATAAAATCTGTCTTACTTGGGAAAAGCCGGGTATTACTTAAAGAATTTAAAAAAGAAATCAAACAGGCCATAAAAAATCAAAATTTTGAGGAGGCCCAAAAACTTAAAAAACAAATAATCAGCTTGGACGATGTCCTCCAACACGCTCATGTTTTAACTGAAAAACCAGAGCTCCTTTCGCCGGCTATTTTTAAAGACTCCTTGCCCGATTTTAAGTTGTTAGGATTTAAAGAAAACCCCCAAAGAATAGAAACTTACGACATTTCTAATTTCCAAGGCGCCGAGGCCGTTGGCTCTATGGTTGTTTTTGAATTACAAGAAAATGGGCAATACAAAGCAAATAAAAATGAATACAGAAAATTCAAAATAAAAACGGTGCAGGGCATAAACGACCCTGCTATGATGGCTGAAATTATAAAACGCCGGTTGAATAATACTTGGCCCTTGCCCCAACTTATAATTGTAGACGGCGGCCGAACCCAACTTAATGCGGCTCTCAAAATACTATCCCCCACTAAAATACGAGTTATATCTTTGGCTAAAAAATTAGAAGAAATATATCTACCGGAAAGGCCCGATCCGATCCTCGCCCAAAAACTTGGCCAAAGCCTAAAACACCTTTTTCAAGCTATACGCGATGAAGCTCATAGGTTTGCCATAAGCTACCACCGCAAACTACACCGCAAAACCGTGACCAGATAACCTTGATCGAAATCTGATTTTAATCATATTTATTACCCCGCCCTTGAGGTAACCTCAAGGGCGGGGTTGACTTATCACATGATTAAGAATTTAATAGATGTATAAGCTTTGTTCTTTAAATATACCCCTTTGGGGGCACCCAGTGCGACCGGCTGGTACAACCGATCCGTAATGGGGTGGTTTTAGGATGCGGTACTCCCCACCCTATCCAAAAAGCCACAAGCCCCTTTATTTGCGATCAGGGGGAGGGCGTTTAAAAAATAAACCTAAATTGGGACAGAGGGGGGTGAGAAATTGCAGATCCCAAAGGTTTTTCATCCCGCTGATGTATGAGCGGGTCAGTATAAACTATTTCCAATTTTCTGGGGAGAGATTGGAATGAAAGACGTCCCATTATCAAGAGGGCCTAACGGCGTTCCTAAGATACGCAGGGTCGGGTTGGTGGCTGAAGCTCACATAGACAACGGCCAGTTCAATCCCGGCGATGGCAGAGTCATCTGCCTGATCCGAACAACACAGGGCCAGAAGAGCGTACGCTTGAGGGTCATTGATGACTCAAGCAAGTACGCTCCGGCACCGGTGTTGACGGAATGGGTTAGAAGCCTACCCCCAACGGTGACCGAAATCACCGTTAAGGATCCTGCGTCCGATGAGACCTATAGATTCAAAGGCCCGCAGGCCCTATTGGATTCGGGCGTCGAATCGGTATGCGGTGGATCTTCCGTATCTAGATTCACACCGCCAGTTATACCGGTTTGAGGTTCAAGTCACAACCGGCAGGAGAATACTCGCCTGCCGGTTTTTTCTTGACTCACACTTGCCCATTTGCTATCATCCACCCATACGTTAAACTCCTCTTAAACACTAAATAAACACTCTAAACCAGGCCCATAAAGGGTAGGTTTTGTTGTCCCGTTAGAAATCCACCCTGTCAAAGGGATGGCTCGAGCCGCCTCGGGGCGACTGGCTTCTAATAACGGGATTGCCGAAATGATTATAAATATTATTCAAATAGTTTTGGGAATATTGCTGGGTACGGTAATTCTATTGCAGCAGCAAGGTTCGGGTCTTTCGGGCGCTTTCGGAGGCGAAAGCGAGTTTTATCATACCAAAAGAGGTGCAGAAAAATTTTTGTTTATAGCCACTATTTTGCTCGCCGTGCTATTTTTTGCAACAGCTCTCGCCAACGTAATTCTTTGATTAAACATCATCTCAAAAAAATAGTCGACCGTGTTCGGTTTATGTATTCACTCTCCGCCAACCATTGGCGGCATCTTCTCCGTGGCCTAAGTTTAAGGGAAATAAATTTTGTTTTATTCTGGCTGGGCTTGGCTGTAACCTCTGCCCTATTTTTGGCCGGCTATGATTATTGGTTTTTAAGGGTAACGGCGCCCGATCAAGGCGGTCGCTACAGTGAAGGCTTGGTTGGAGAACCACGCTATCTTAATCCTGTTCTCGCCTCAGCCAACGAAATTGACCGCGATATAACCACCTTGGTCTTTGCCGGATTAGTTAAACATAATGAAAAAGGAGAAATTGTACCCGATCTCGCACAAAGTTACGAAATTAAAGAGGGTGGTAAAACCTATGAATTTACTCTCCGACCAAATCTAACCTGGCCCGATAAAAAACCTTTCACCGCCGAAGATGTTGTCTTTACCATAAATTTAATTAAAGACGCTAAGTATCAAAGTCCTTTGCGCAATAACTGGCAAGGTGTTAGAGCCGAAAAAATCGGCGATCACCGTCTAACATTAAAATTACCGGTGGAATATGAACCATTTTTGGAAAATGCCACAGTGGGCATTCTGCCTAAACATTTATGGGCCGGCATTCAACCCCAAAATTTCTTACTAGCTCAACTTAATTCAAAACCAGTCGGCCTAGGGGCTTACCAGTTGGTCAAAATAACAAAAAATGCTGGTGGGGAAATGCGCTCTATGGAATTCTCACCCAATCCACGCTATTATGAAAGGGCTAATATTTCTCGTCTCACTTTGCGCTTCTACCAAAACCAAGAAAGTGTCCTGGGGGCCTACAAGCGTAGAGAGGTGGATGGTTTCTCTTTAAGTTCAGTATTAGAAAAGGAAGAATTCAAAAGATCCCGCGGTGTTGAGTTTTACAATTTGAACCTACCTCGTTATTTTGGTGTGTTCTTTAACCAAGTCAAATCGACCATTCTTGCGGAAAACACAGTCCGCCAGGCTTTGACTTACGCTACCGACAAAGACACTATCGTGCGCGAGATTCTTAAGGGAGAAGCCCAAGTTCAAACTGGTCCATTCCCTTTTGGTTTGCTTAATGTGGGTGAGCCTAATATAAAATACAGTTTTGACCCAGATAAGGCTAAGAATATATTGGAAAAATCGGGTTGGAAAATAAATAATGAGGGCATCAGAGAAAAAAAATTAAAAAATGGTAAGTTAACTCGGCTGGAATTTGTGCTCACCACCACCGATTGGCCTGAACTAACCCAAGTGGCGAGCGCCCTAAAAAATAACTGGGAAGCTGTTGGCGCGAAGGTTAATTTGGATGTTGTGCCAGTTAGCGCGGTACAAAATCAAATAGTTAGACCCAGACAATACGAAGCTTTGCTGTTTGGGGAAGTGCTGGGCCTAAACCCCGATCCATTTTCTTTCTGGCATTCCACCCAGAGAAAGGATCCCGGATTAAACCTAGCGCTCTACAACAATAAACGCGTGGACGGGCTTTTGGAATCAGCAAGGCAAGAAAGCGACCCAGTCAAACGCATCAAGGAATATCAAGAGTTTCAAAAAATAATTATGCAAGATACCCCCGCCGTATTTTTATATAGCCCTAATTACCTTTATGCTGTTTCTGGAAAAATAAAAGGTGTGGGTGTTAAAGCTATCAATACTCCTTCGCAAAGATTTGAAAATATAAACAAATGGCACACGGATACTAAGAGAGTGAAGAAAGATGATTAGTAAAGGGGCAGATGGTGGAATCGGCAGACACGTACGGTTCAGGGCCGTATGCCGCAAGGCATGAGGGTTCGAGTCCCTCTCTGCCCACGTGCAATAAATCCCAAGCACCAAATTACAAACAAATCCTAAGCACTAAGCTCCAAACAAATCTCAAATCACTATCATACAAAATCTTTTTGAAAAATTGGAATTTAGAAATTGTTTAGAAATTAGATATTGGAAATTAGAAATTTATACTTGATATGAACCAACCTTATAATCCTTCTTTGTCGGGTAAGATCTTTTTTAGATCTTCAGCTAACCAGCAAGGACGACCTCATTCACCTCGGCGCGGCCCACCCCGCCGGGGAGGTTTTGGACGACCAGCTTACAACCACAACAAAATAGATAACCAGCCACGGGAACCCCAACAAAACTGTCTTAGAATAATCCCCTTGGGTGGCTTGGGTGAAGTTGGCCGCAATATGACAGTAATAGAATGGCGCGATTACGAACGCGACGATCGCGATATTTTGTTAATTGATGCTGGAGTAAGATTTCCAGAAGAAGATATGCCTGGTATTGATCTTTTAATCCCAAATATAAAATACCTGGAAGATAAAACCAATAAAATCAGCGGTTTAATTTTCACTCATGGCCATTTTGACCACATTGGCGCCTTACCCTATATGCTCGAAAAAATAAGAAACCCCATAATCTACGCCGCTCCCCTAACCAAAGCACTTGTTATTAAACGACACGAAGAGTTTAAACACTTGCCCAAATTAGCCATAGATGAAATCAAGAGCGGGGAAAAAAGAAAGATCGGCATTTTTGAGGTAGAGTTTATTCACATCAACCACAGCATCCCCGACGATATGGCCTTGCTTATAAAAACGCCGGTGGGCTCTATCATGTGCACTTCGGATTTTAAATTCGATCACAGACCTGTTATAGATAAACCCGCCGAAATCGACCGGCTTAAAAAAATTGGCGACGACGGTTTGCTATTGTTGATGAGCGATAGCACCGGTGCGGAAGAACCGGGCCATTCTATTTCCGAATCCGACATTCAGGTTAACTTGGAAAAATTAATAAAAGATGCACCGGGCCGTGTAATTGTAGGTATGTTTGCTTCGGCCATTAATCGTGTTCAGCAAATAATTTCTATTTCCGAAAAATACGGCCGCAAAGTGGTGGTGGAAGGTTTTAGCATGAAAGCCGCGGTAGAGGTCTCTAAAGTTTTAGGCTACATTAAAACTAAAAAAGGCACTTTGATTTCGGCCTCTGAAAGCAATAAACAAGCCGATAATAAAATAACTATTTTAGGCACTGGCGGCCAAGGCGAGGAAAATGCCATTTTGATGCGACTCGCTACCCACCGCCACAAACAACTGGAACTTAAAAAAGGAGACACTATTATATTTTCCTCCTCCATTATTCCTGGCAACGAACGCACTATTCAGCACCTAAAAGATAATCTTTTGCGCCACGGCGTTAAAGTCTACAATTACAAAATGTTGGATATTCACGCCGGCGGCCACGGCCAACAGGACGATTTAATGCATATGTTGGAACTGGTGCGTCCAAAATTTTTAATGCCGGTGCACGGACAGCTTTCTATGTTATTTGCCATGAAAGATTTAGGTTTACGCTTTGGCATGCCAGAAGAAAATATTGTAGTGGTAGAAAATGGCAACGTGGTTCGTGTAAATGAAAATCAAATCTCTGTAGATAAAAAATCTGTGCCGGCTGAACTTGTTATGGTGGATGGCTTGGGTGTGGGCGATGTGGGTTCGGTGGTTTTGCGCGATAGGCAAATGTTAGCTGAAGACGGCATGTTTGTGGTAGTAACTGTGGTAGATTCTAAAAGCGGCCGCGTGCGCGGCAGCCCCGATATTATTTCGCGTGGGTTTATTTATTTGCGCGACAATAAACAAATGTTGCAAGATGCCCGAATGATAATTAGAAAAGTAGTGGAACAAACCACCGCCAGAGAACATCCTTTTAACGACGCTCTCATAAAAGAAGAAATAAAAGAACGCTTGGGCCAATTCTTGTTCCAAAAAACCCACCGCCGACCTATGGTTCTGCCAGTGTTAATTGAAGTATAAGAAATCCCCTCATTCAAGTTAAGTGAGGGGATGTTTTTATTTCCTCTGTTTTGGCGTCCGCCATTCAAACTCTAAATCTTCAGATTTCATATCTATGGAACTTTTCTCGCCTTTGAACCAAACACTTAAAACATTCGAGGTTCTTCCTCTTTCATATGGAATATTTATCGCCACAACAATCCCCCTGGTTCCTTTCTCAACTCCAAACCTACCGTTGGCAACAACCATATCGCCTAAAGAGATGGCAAAATCCGGGTGGTTGCTAGGGTAGATTTTCTCCCAACTCTCTGAACCTTCCTCCCTTTCTAGTGTAAGACCGGATATATCAATTGTAACCATTTTTACACTATCTTCATCGCCCAAAACAGGCATAAGACTCCTCCTTAGTTAGAGTTTACATAGATCAATGTACTGGTATAATAGTGTAATACTATGTGCTTATTGCGTCAAGATAGTCTCTATTTCCTCTCTTAATTTATTAACCTCTTCCCTATTTTTACCCTCCAAGTTCAACCGCCATAAGTTTTCGGTGTTAGAACGGCGTAAATTGAACCGCCAGTTAGGATGTTCTACAGTTAGGCCATCTAGCTCGCTAACTTTGCCGTCGCGATATTTTTCTTTAAGGTGGCCAATAACACTGTCTACTCTGCCTTCAAACGGCAAGTTGACCTCGGGTAAAATAACATAGCCACGGTAAGGTCCTAAAAGTTTAGACAGACTTTTTTTCTCTTTGGTTAAAATAGTCACCACCGTAAGTAGGGCTGCGAGAGCATTATCACCGTAATATAAATCTTTAAAGAAATAATGGCCTGATTTTTCCACGCCCATAGCTGCTTTAACTTTTTTCATGGCAACTTGCATCTTGGTGCGGCCCACCGGCACCACGTCTAATTTGACTCCGGCCGATTTAGCAGTTTCATCCACCACCCGTGCGAGAGCAATATTTTTAACCACAACCTTAACCCTACGGGGAACTAAATATCGATCAATCATTAAAGAGAAAAGATGTCCCGGATCCACTGCCTCGCCCTTTTCGTCTAAAAACAAAATTCTGTCGCCGTCGCCATCCACCACCACGCCCAAATTAAACCGGCCTGACTTTATTAGCACCCTAATACCTTTTTGACTTTCCAAGGCTAAGGGATTAGGCCCATGCGCCGGAAAATTGCCGTTGGGAGTTTCATTAAGCGTAGCGAAATCAATTTTTAGTTTTTCTAGAGCCAAAACAAACTCCCGGCCGGCCGAGCCATGAGAAAAATCTAAAGCAATTCTGGTCTTTGATCTTGGTGATGATATCTTCTTAAGAATAAAATCTATATACTCTGCCACGGGCGAATATTTTCTAACAATCGGCCTTGTCATAATTACAGTTGAACCAGGATTTGTATTTTTATATTTTGCTTCCAGTTTTTTTAAACCGGAGGCTTTGTCCACTATCCCCTTTTTGGCCGAAAAAATTTTGAGTCCATTTTCGTCTTTAGGATTATGCGAGGCCGTTATCGCAAACGTGTCCACTTTATATTTTTGAGAATACCACAAACAAAACGGCGTGCTCACACGCCCTAAATCGATAATTTTAACCTTATGTTTTTGCAAAGACGAGGCTAAATACAAAAACAAAGTTTCCCCAGAAAGCCGCGAATCGCGGCCAATGGCAATTTTCTTGGGTTTAAAAACCTGCCAATAAGCCTCGCCTAACCTATAAAAAATAGTCTCGTTTACTTCGCCGGGGTAACGACCGCGAATATCGTATTCGTGAAATATGCTAGAAGACATAATTGTTATATGATAACATAGACCCCACCAACAAATGACTAATTCCTAATTACTAATGCCTAATCAATACCAAATGATTAAATATCTGATGTCAAATTATTTTTTGTCATTTGATCATTAGACATTTGGATTTTATTAGAAATTAGAAATTGGTCATTAGAAATTCTTATGAAAATAGGTATAGTCGGTTTGCCCAACGTGGGCAAATCCACTTTATTTAAAACCTTAACCCAAAAAGAGGTGGTTATAGCCAACTACCCCTTTGCCACCATCGACCCTAACATTGGTGTAGTGGCGGTACCCGATGAACGCTTGCAAAAACTAAGCGAATTTTCG
>CAYHXG010000020.1:0-3272 GCA_964360575.1 uncultured Candidatus Saccharibacteria bacterium
CCGGCAAGCTCGCGGGTTCGGTTATTTTTTTTGTAACTTTGTATCTCGCCCTGCTCGCTTATCTTTTAATTGGAGGAGAATTTTTAAGGATTATATTAAGTGGTTGGTGGGATATTTCTTATACCACTGGAGTTATGTTGGTTGCCATATTTGGTTTTGGAGTAGTTTTTAAGGGTTTAAAAGTAACTGGTTTTCTGGAAACAGTTTTAACAACTCTGCTCGTGGTTATGATCTTAGGCTTAGCCGGATACACTTTTAATTTGTCGGATAAAGAAAATTTTTCTTTATTAAAAGCAGATGGCGATTATTTTTTGCCCTACGGTATTATTTTGTTTGCTTTGGCTGGCGGCTCGGCCATTCCCGAAATAAGAAATTTTTTGTCTGGGCGGCGCGGGCAGGTTTTAAAATCAGTCATAATTTTGGGCACGCTTGTTCCGGTTTTTGTTTACGCTATTTTTATTACAGCGGTTTTAGGCGCAAGTGGTAATGCCACTTCGCCCGAGGCTTTAGCTGGTCTCGCATCTATCTTAGGCCAAACATTTGTTAAGTACGGAGCATTTATTGGTTTTCTCGCCGTGATAACTTCTTTTTTTACTATTGGTCTTAATATTCAAAATTCTTTCCGGTTGGATTTTGGCCAATCTAAATTCTTAAGCAGTTTTTTAACCGCCGCCGTGCCGCTGGCCTTGTTTTTCTATGGACATAATGATTTTATAAAAATACTTTCTTTCACCGGCGCGGTTTTGGGCGGCTTGGAAGGTTTATTATTGCTATTTATTTGGCGAAGAGCTAAAAAAAGAGGCGACAGGAAGCCGGAATACCAACTTGGTCTTTCTCGAGCGGCGGTGTTTACGTTAGCTTTTATATTTTTGGCGGGAGTGATATACCAATTCATATATTAAAAATCAAAATGACAAATCAAAATTAAAAATTTTAGGTTTTAATATGTAATTTTTATATTTTATATTTAATTTTTAATATAAATCATGGACAAAGAAGCTGAATTGCAAAAACTTAAAGAAGAGCTCGAACAGGATGCATTGTTGCCTTTGCGCGAATCCAATTTAGTTTTCGGCGAGGGTAATATGGATTCAAAAATAGTTTTTATTGGCGAGGCACCAGGTTTTCATGAAGATCAACAAAAAAGACCGTTTGTGGGTCGGTCTGGTCAATTATTAAATAAATTGATTAGTAACGTCGGTTGGCGCAGAGAGAGCGTCTATATTACCAATATTGTAAAAAGACGCCCACCCGAAAATCGAGACCCTTTGCCCGAGGAAATTGAAGCTTACAAACCTTATTTAGCTCGGCAGATTGAAATTATAGATCCCAAGTTGATAGTAACTTTAGGCCGGTTTTCTATGAATTATTTTTTGCCTACAGCCAAGATTAGTCGTGATCAAGGCAAGGTTTTCAAGTTAGGTGGAAGATTTATAACACCAATGTTTCACCCAGCGGCAGCTCTAAGGTCCACTCAAAATTTGAAGGCTTTGGAAGCCAATTTTAAAAAGATTCCAGCCATACTGGAGGAATGCGAAAAGTACAAAGCTAAGTCGCTTTCGGGGGTGGCTTCGGCCGAGGTTGCGGCCGACGCTCAGGTAAGTCTGTTCTAGCGAGACTAGTGTGGATAAATAAGTAAAAACTGTTAAGAAAACAGCTTTTTAGGCTTATGTTTTAGTATTGGGTTTGGGATTGACTTTTGTTCTACCGAGGGGGTATAATTGACTTACAATCTGTTTTTAATGTATAAAAAACCCACATTTAGGTTTTTTGTTGTTTTAACAGCCTTTCTGGCTGTTTTTGTGGCTTTTAACCCGCTTACTGTTGAAGCGGCCGGTAAAGCTGGCTTTGAGGGTGGGCGTTATTTTATTGGCGGCAAAGGCTATATTCTAAAATCTCTTTTTGGTGTCCAGCATGAATTTGAGAAAGGCTTTACGGCTGATTTAACCAGCGGTGAGGTTTGGACTTTGGAAAAAATATTTAAAATTGAGGTTACACCTATACCTCTCTATAAAATAAGCTCTCCCAGCGTAGTTGAAGCTGTAAGTTCTCCCGCCTTGTTAGGTGGGGGAGCCAGCGTGGTTTCGGAAGCGGTTAGTCTGGTTCAAGAAAAAGAATCTCTAAAAATTAAAACAAGAACTATTTTCCCTACCTCGGCTATAACTTGGGGTATTGGGAAAGTTTATAACGACGAAAAATTAACGGCCACTGCCGGGGGCAAGGGAGTGAACGTGGCGGTTTTAGATACGGGTGCCAATATTAGACATTTCGATTTAATAGGCCGCGTCAAAGATTGTAAAGATTTTACACGTGGCCCGGTGCCACGTTCGGCTTGTGAAGATAAGCATGGCCACGGCACACACATTGCCGGCACCATCGGTGCTGATAGCGGTTTTGATGGCAAAGGCGTTTGGGGTGTAGCTAGCGAGTCTGGTTTGTTAATATATAAAGTTTGCCGCAATGATGGCACTTGTTGGGCGGATGATATGGCGGCGGCCTTGGATTTTGCTGTGGCGAATGGTGCCAATATTGTTTCAATCAGTTTGGGCGGCAACTCCGAAAACTTTATTGTAAGAAATTCGGTAGAAAATGCTTCGGCTAAAAATGTTTTGATAGTAGCTGCGGCCGGTAACGATGGCCCGGACAAAGCTAGCATAGATTGGCCAGCGGCTTATAAGAGTGTAGTGGCGGTAGGCGCTGTGGCTGAAGATTTAACCATACCCGATTGGTCCAGTCGCGGTGTCAACGATGGAGATTATATAGTGGAAGATCGTGAGATTGAATTTGGCGCGCCCGGGGTTAATGTAGAATCCACTTGGTTGGATGGCGGCTACAGATACCTTTCCGGTACCTCTATGGCTACGCCGCATGTTTCGGGTCTAGCGGCTAAGATCTGGAATGGAATAGCCACGAGCACTCGTTATAATTTACAAATATTAGCTAACGACATTGGTATTTTAGGCGATGATAATGCCAGTGGTTTTGGCTTGCCGCAGTTACCGAAAATAAATACAGCAATTGAGTAAATACAGTGAGTAGTTTTTTGTCCCGTTAGAAACCACGCCCGCCTCGGGCGAGCTGTTTCTAATGGGATTTGTTATAATCAGGTTATGTTCACTGGCATCAACCGTATTATCAAAACTATCGTTGTCGCCGATTTTTTTTATAATTCCGCCTTTGCTTCCTTCGGGCCGGTCTTTGCTATTTTTTTAACTAGCCAAATAGAGGGTGGCTCGGCCAAAGTTGCTGGGTTTGCTGCTTCAATTTATTGG
>CAYHXG010000020.1:3372-7958 GCA_964360575.1 uncultured Candidatus Saccharibacteria bacterium
CCAAATAGAGGGTGGCTCGGCCAAAGTTGCTGGGTTTGCTGCTTCAATTTATTGGGTGGTCAAATCCATTGTCCAACTTCCCATTGCCCGATTTTTAGACAAAACCGATGGCGAACGAGATGATTTTTGGGCTTTGTTTTTGGGTTATTTTTTAAGCTCGTTGGTGCCCCTCGCCTATATTTTTGCCACCAAACCTGCGCATCTTTATTTCATTCAGGGTTTTTACGGTTTTATTATGGCTTGGGCGGTGCCGGCCTGGTATTCTATTTTTACGCGGCACGTGGATAAATGGAGAATAAGTTTTGAGTGGAGCTTGGACAGCGTCTTTTCGGTGGGTTTAGCCGCGGCCGGAGCTACAGCTTTGGGCGGTTACATTGCCGACAAATACGGTTTTGTGGTTTTGTTTCTGGCGGCGAGCGCTATTTCGGTTCTAGCATCGTTTTTGCTGTTGGGTTTAATCAATCACTTGGCGCCCAAGAAACACTATCAGCACAAAGTTATACCCGAGCGTCATCGCACGCCCAAATATTAGTTCTTTAAAAAAAGGAGGACGATATGTCGGCAAGAAGAGATTTGCACAAGGCTGCTTTAGGTTTAGCGGCTTTTGTGTCACTGCTCGCTGGTGCAGCCAAGGGAAATGATTGGTTTATTTGGCTGGGTTTGGGCCTGAGCATAGTGCTTTTTTGGATGTTGAGAAAAACCTAGTACCCCCATTTGACCAAATGTATTGTCGGGTGTATTTTTAATTCATTCTAAAGAAGAAAGCCACAATTGATGATTTAGCCCGGATGGTGGCTAGGGGGTTTGAAGATACCACCACCAAAGCAGATCTCGGTGTTTTGAGGTCGGGGATAAACAAAAGGTTTGATGATATGGATAAACGTTTTGATAAGATAGAGAATCTTATTCTGATCGATCACAAACGCCGTTTGGAAAATTGGAGCTGGAGATGAAAGAGCTTAAAAATGCTCTGGCTATGTAGTTGTTCTTTTAAAAACAGGAGGTGTAGCTATGCGTGGATTTGTTAAGGGTCTAGCCATGGTTTGTTCATGCCGCTGTTGCTTTTGGTGGTAGCGGGGTGGGGTTTGTTCTGCGCTTTGATAATGAAGAGAGATTAAGTTTCTTTTAAAAAAGGAGAAATATCAAATATGAAAGAGAAAGATATGGCCGAGAGTATGATAGAAATTATTAATGATCCAAAACATCCCGTTTCTATACTTATCAATATGAAGTTGCCGGGTCAAGATGGTGACGGTGAGGATTTGGATGTTATTCTTTCTCGCGGCATTGAAACACTTAGGAACTACAAAGGTGTTTTAACAAAGAATGTAATGGTAAGTGAAATTTTTGGAAGAGGATATATCGAACCTTCCAACTAAAGTTAAACTCTGGAAGGACGGTCCTTCCGTAACTACATTTTATTCTGGAGGTGAGAGATGACCAAAAAAGTGAAAACCAAAAAATCAAAGCTGATCAGGTTTGATCCCAAGTTGGTTAAGGAGAGTGTCCAGAAGGTGATCGAGAAGACAAAATCATTTTCCGATTTCATTAGGCGGTGGACGGCGAGATCAAGGAGGTCACAAATTCCATTGGACCTTTAGAACTCCAAAAGTGATTCTTATAGTCCAGCCCAGCACGTCAAGTGTTGGGCTTCTTAATTCCTTACAGGAAACCCCGAACAACCGAAGCGGCGGGTAGAGCCGCCGCGAGGGCAGTTCGGGGATGAATGCGCGTAGCACCGATCAGGTGCTACGCTGTCATCATGAGAATTCGCAGTTTAAGTCACTGTGTCTATCAACACCAGTATCATATAGTCTGGGGTATTTCTCCTCAACCATCGGACTGAACGAGGATCAGATAAAGAAATATATAGAATACCAAAACAAGAAAGACCTACCCATACAACTTGAGTGTGGATTCTCATGAGACCAAAGGAAACCCCGCACGGAGTGCGGGGAGGAGGTCATTTATTTGACCACGACTTGTCATTGAGTTATTCTGTAGTCAATGAGAGGGAAATTAAAAAACATCTATTCATATTCTGTATTTTATGAAGCTGCTCCCGAGGGCGGTTGTGTGGCTTTTGTGCCGGCTTTGCCGGGCTGCCACACCCAAGGTGAAACTTTGGAAGAAACGGAAAAAAATGTCAGAGAAGCTGTTGAAGTTTATTTAGAAAGCCTAGCCGCACACGGGGAGTCTATACCTCAAGAAGGCGATCTTTTCAAGGCAAAATAGAAGTTCCTATTTCTCTGTCTCGTTGAGTTATGCCAAGAATTCCCACCTTAACGTCAAAACAAACCGAAGAATTTTTGAAGTTGATGTAGTTCTTTTAAAAAAGGAGGATTATACAGTGCCTAAAAGGAAAATAAAGTCCTTAAAATTTAAGGGAAAGATTCGGGGTGGATCAGGAATTGAGTTTCTTAGTGTAGAGATACCGGCTAATAGACGTCTTCTTTTTGCTTTGGTTCGATATGCCTTAGATAGCCAGCCGCAACATCTAGGATTGCGTTTGGATATGGATAAAGGGGTTTTTATTGACCGCTTTGAGAATGAGGCTAAAGACAAGGTATTCCAAGAAGCTGCATCCGAAATCTGTGATTTTCTAGCCGATATTTTAAAAACCTAGGGAGAATGATCATTTGAAACTGCAGAGGAGGTAAGAAATGAATAAAGAAACCAGAGAAATGACCAAAAGAGTGCGAGAGTTTCTTAATGACTCGGTTGTAAGTCAGATTTCAAACGCTAGGTTACCGGGTCAGCCCCCGGACTATAATGTTCCATTCCAAAAGATAAGTTCTGTGGGTTTGCGGACTCTGAGTAGATCTGCGTTAGCTGTTGATATTGAAAACTTTTTTAAAGAGTATAAAACCGTGGCCGAATTAAGAATGGCGTTTGACTGTGGAGAAGAGTAGAGTTGCCGGCCGAGCAGGAAAATCCTGCTCGGTCTTTTTTATTTTTCTTTTCCTTGTTAGTCTTGGTTTAGTCAATGGAATAGAAACGGAGCTCTTTTAAATAAAAAAGGAGATAGGGTTATGGGTCGTCTGGATCTTTTAAGACAAAAACGTGCCGAGTTACAAATGCAGGTGGAAATTTGGGCTAGAGAGGAGGGTTTATTGCTTCCTTCGGAGAAACTTATTTTGTCGATTGAGATCAGAGGGAAAGGGAGGCAATATAATGTTACCAACGAAGTTATTCAACCATCCAATTGGGAAGCTGTTTTTACGGCTGTCTCTGGCCGTTCCACTACTTACAGATCAATCTTGCAGCAGCTTAGAAATAATGGAAATAAACCCATTAGGGCACCGGATTTTGATGTTCCTTACGGCAGACTTATGGCGTCCCATGTTACTGCCGTTAACCAAATTTTTATAAAAAATCTATTACCATACAGATTGTTAATGGTGGAACGCGGTGAAAATCAAAAAGATTTGGGTTTTATTGAGCGGCACTATAAGCTTTATGTAATTTCTGATTGATATATAAAACCCAAGAAGGGCGATCCTTACGGACGTTTTCCGTCCAGAATTAGACCCAGATATAGTGGTCTCCTGTAGTACGCCGAGCCGTCTACCCGGCTCGGCACTTTTATTTTTTGGCTGGCCCTGTTAGATTTAAGCTGGTTTATAAAACATATTTGTCCTTTAACAAAGGAGGCATTGTATGGTCGAAGAAATCCGTGTGGGGATATGCGATTGCAATTCCCATTACCACCGCGCGCTGGCCGGAAGGAAAATATATTTTCCCGGAGTTGGGAAGCAGTGCGAGAATATTTTTAAAATCACGGAGTGCTTGATACCTTTTAGCTGTGAGCGGGAGGCCCTCAAGGCTTTTCGCTGTCATTTCTTTTTGGATTATCATCAAGCGGCTGGCCGGGCCCAGGTTGATGTTAAGCGGGTGGATTTAATTTACAACAGTGTCTGGCATTATTGGGGTCTGTATATTGGAGGCGCCTATACAGGGAAATCAATACGGAATTTTCGTTTGGGGGTTCGGTGTTGGAGTGGCCAGATTCCGCCTTCAGTGGACGAGTTAATGGAAGGAATTAATAAGTTGCTTGCCAACATGAATCAGTCTAAAAGGTCGCGCTGGCTTGACCTGATGACCCCGGCAGGCTGGTATTCCATATTAAGGTAAATGGATGTTCTTTTAAACAGAAAAGGGTTTTGTGAAGTAGTAAGCAGAACCTAATCAGTTTGGCCAAAACCGTCCAACCTTCGGGTTGGACTTTTTTCCCCGTAGTAGACCCCGAAGTAGTCCGCCCAAGGCTGACACTACGGGGCAGGATTTCCGAAAAACGCCTTTGGCGTTAAAAAATATAAATCGGAAATTCACTAGCGGGGTTTTATTTTATCCATAACTTGCTAACATATAGACAATGATTAACCAAGATATTGCCAAAATATTTAAGGAAATATCGTTGTTGTTGGAGATGTTGGGTGCGGCCTTTAAACCGCAGGCTTTTTTGCGTGCGGCCGAGAATATAGAGAATTTGGGCGAGGATTTAAAAGATACCTATAGAAAAGGCGGCACCAAGGCGCTCGCGGAGATTCCGGGTGTGGGCAAAAGTATGGCCGAGATGATAGAGG
>CAYHXG010000021.1:0-7696 GCA_964360575.1 uncultured Candidatus Saccharibacteria bacterium
TTAAAAAAATTAGAAAAAAATCCGCGAAAGCCCGGTTTTATTAAATTCTTTTCCAAAGGTTGGTGGCTATTTTCCGAAGTTAAAACAGTAATTTCCGCCTCCGGAAAAATATTTTTTATTTCTTTTATTAAAGACAAACAGAACCGGCCGGCGCCGGTGTTTTCTTTAAGATCGTGGTTTAAATAGCAAACCTTCATGGCTTAAATATAACATGGTTGACTAAGCTATTGTTTTAGTTTAGATTTAGAACCGATACAACACTGAATGTTCATTAAAAATCTGTTTTTTTCTCTGTTTTTCACACTTATCCCAAAGGAGGTTGTTTATGAGTGTGCGAAGGGAGTTTTTCGCGGTTTGGGCCTATGCATTGCTCTTTGCCGTTTCTTTAATGGCCAAAGAAACAGCGCCAAAACCATACTGGACCTGTTATGAGTATTACCACGAAACCGAAGAAGATTGGGCCATAGGCGGCGGATTAAATTGGGTTTATATTTATGCCGACGACGGTTTAAATTTTTATGCTCCGGCGGCCAATCTTGTTTTTAAGAGAGGTTTTAACCAACTTGTGCTAATGGGCGCTTGGCGGCCTATGGGTGCCGGCGAAGATACTTTGGGTAAGCGAGCCGAATCTGTTATTGGCGCGGAATTTACCAACTGGATTTTAGACGAATATTATTCTGTGCCGATTGGCCTTTCGTTGGGTGTTAACGGGGCCTGGGAATTTTCGCGTCGAAACGAAAAGTTTTTTGAGCGAGCCCTCGGTTTATACATCGGCCCCAAACTGAAATACGGTTTGGGTGACCTCACGCGTGTCATCGGCCTTAATTTTCAATTACTCAACCTTAATCTGCGTGGTCGCAAGGAAATATGGTGGAGGGTTGGCTTTGGGTTTACCTTCGGTTTTCAATATTTTCTCAAATAGCGTCTACCCAAAAAGGAGGTCTAGATGACACTCAAGATGATTTTGATTGTGCTTGTGGCGCTTGGGACTCAGTTGTTTATAGACGGATGTGCCAAGTATGAAGACCCAGTGTCTTCTTCGCCGCCATTAAATGAATCACCGCCACCGGATGACGAAGTTGTTCCTCCAGATGGTGGCACGCCATCTCCGCCGCCACCTTCGCCCACACCACCATCAACTCCTCCGGCCGAGCCAGAGCCAACTCCAGAACCGACACCACTCTCACCTTTACCGCCCGAGCCAGTACCACCATCAACTCCACCGGAAGATCCAACGCCGCCGGTAAATCCACCACCAGAAACACCTACACCACCAGAACCAACGCCGCCATCTCCCACGCCACCAGATGCTCCACCAATACCAGAACCACCCGTGAATCCGCCGTCTCCAGAACCAATTCCGGAGCCGCCTCCACCAACAGATTTACCTCCTCCAGAGCCGCCACCTCCAGCGCCAGCGACCATCATTGGCCAAGCTTTTGTGGATGCAAATGGTGACAGTTTATACAATGAAGGCGAAACCGTTTTTTACGGTCTAACCGTGAACCTTTCCGGGGCCGATAACAGTTTTTCATCTACATCCACCGATATTCAGGGGATATACCATTTTAATGGGTTAGAAGTGGGGAATTATAGTGTAGCCCTTATAACTGACCCGCGGTTTAGATTTTATTATCAGCGTAATGGTGTTGTTACCAAAAAGATAACCATTAGTGATTCAACGGACCGTGTTTTCTACATCAACTTCCCGGCAGCTCTGTGGTGAGCTGTTGTTGAAACAGAAGAATAACAGATACAACTCCTCCAACACAAAAATTGGAGGAGTTTTTTATTCTCCTTCGCCGAATACCCCGCAGCTTGGCCTACTCCGCCGAAGTAGCTTCGGCTGCGAAGGCTGGATTTCATTGTCTAAAATATTTTTTAGAATTATAATTAATTTTATGGATCGCGCTTTTATTGTTTTGCGCTGGGGGCTGGCTATAACTTTTATGTGGATAGGAGTTATGATTTGGCAAAATGATTTCAAAAGCATGCCCCGTAGGGAACTTGTTCTCCTTCGGGGTTTGCGAAGGTTTTAATTCGGGAGCCAATAATTTTTAAAAAACACCTCCGACGACATTGTGTCGGAGGTGTTTAAGAGAGTGAGACCAAATGGCCGGTTTTTGAATCGGCGAGGAGTGCCAGCAGAAAATCGTTGGCGGCGGTGCACTCGCTTTGGGTGCAAACCTCAAAGTGGGCTAGCGCCTTGAGTATCTGATGGGGTAGGCACTCGTTTCGGCCAATCATTTTTAGAGTCTCGCCCATATACGCGCTCACAGCGGTTCGAGCTTTCTTACAGTCCATTTTAACCTCCTCCTAATATAAAGAACTGTCCGGTTAGAATTTATGTTGAAAATTAACTTTCCCCATCCTAGCACAACTCTTAAAGGCTTGCTATAGTTGCCGGGTAATGGTATTTTTAGGTTATGCGCTGGTCTTTTTCGTTTCTGTTGACTATAAGTTTTATAAGTGTGGCAGTTTTCGGTCTTTTTGGCATGGCTGCGCCGGAACATCACAATTCTAATTTTAACGCTTGTGTCGGTTCTTTGACTCAAGGTGTAAATTGCCCCGATAACGATTCTTTGGCTTCAAGTATTTTTCATCTGACTTCCTTCAAGTTTTTTTCCAATTCTCCCTTGGCGGCAAGTACCCTTTGGCTTTCTGCGCTGACGCTTTTATTGTTGGTGGCCCTGATGGCTAAAGCTGTTAAGCCTGTTTTGCCGAGATTAATTTTTTTAAGCGCCGATATATCGGCTTCCCAAAAAATATTTGAAACATCTCTTCAGCCTTTCAAACTGGAAAAAATATTTTGGAATTCTCTCCACGAAAATAGCCCCTCAAACAGCTTTTAGCTTCTAGTTGTCGGCTTTTTTGCAATCTTAAAGCTGACCGCTGGAAGCGCATCCCGATACTTCGGGATTTTTTATTTTGGTTTTAATCCAACAACATGAAAAATATTTTATTTTATATTATAGCGGTGATGGTTATTGTCGGTGGGGTTATATGGTTCGCCCGGCCCGGACAGAATGTCAGCGACGATCCTACAGCGGCTATAATCAGCACTCTCTCCGCCCCAGAAAATCGATATGATTTTGGGACAATTTCTATGGCTAGGGGCAATGTCAGCAAAATCTTTACTGTAAGCAACTCTTCCGGCGGGCCTGTTATGATAGAAAAAATTTACACCTCGTGCATGTGCACTACAGCCAGATTGGAAACTGGAGGCAAAAAGTTTGGTCCTTTTGGCATGCCCGGGCATGGTTTGGTGCCTAAAGTAAACCAGACGCTTCAAGCCGGCGAGTTCGCCGGGGTGGAAGTTATTTTTGACCCCAACGCCCACGGGCCGGCCGGCGTGGGGCCGATTGAGCGTGTTGTTTTTGTGGAAGAGAAAGGTCGTCAGCCGTTGGAATTAAGAATCAAGGCGATGGTAACTCCTTGAAAATCGGAAATGAAATCAAAACTTGTCAGCCTTATCATTATTGCCGCGGTTCTGATCGGATCAGCTGTACTAATGGGCAATATTACCGCGAGTTCCCGTTGGCTATGGAGTTTGTCCGACGGCGGAAAGTTGATGTTGCCCTTGGTAACGGTGGCTGCCTTGATAGACAGCGTTAACCCCTGCGCCTTTTCCATATTACTGCTCACTATTGCTTTTCTTTTCAGCTTAGGCCAGGCGAGGCGAGGGATTTTAAAGATCGGTGGCGCCTATATCTTCGGGCTTTTTACCGTTTATATTTTGATCGGCCTCGGAATTCTGCAAACTCTGCATATCTTCAACACGCCGCATTTTATGGCTAAAGTTGGCGCCACTCTGTTAATAGCGCTGGGTTTAATAAACTTGATCAATCAATTTTTCCCGGCTTTTCCTATCAAACTTAAAATCCCGCAAGCGGCCCACAGCCAAATGGCTAAATTGATGGAAAAAGGATCCATACCCGCGGTTTTTCTTTTGGGGGTTTTAGTGGGTCTGTGCGAATTTCCTTGCACCGGCGGGCCGTATCTTATGATTCTGGGGCTGTTGCACGACAAATCAACTTATTTTAACGGTCTCGGCTATTTGGTGTTGTATAATCTGATTTTTATTCTGCCGCTCGCCGTGATTTTGGGGATCGCCAGCAACAAGAATTTGTTGGAAAAAGTTCAGGTTTGGAAAAAACAAGAGATGGGAGACATGCGCCTCTGGGGCGGGCTCGCTATGGTTGTTTTGGGTGTACTTATGTTCTTTTTGTAGAGTATGGCGGCAAAAATTATTGTTCCGAACAGCATTATGGAGAAGACTATTTATACAATAAAGAGGCTCCATATCGTCTGTGAGGAATGATAATTTTTGTGGTAAATTATTTATTAAATTAACAAACTTATGAAAGAATATCTTAATCTCTCGGTTAATGCCGAAATCAGTCCTCAAACCTTTGAGGGTATTGTCAGTAAAATAAATAAGCTGAAAAAAGAAAATGGTGTAGATCTTGCCACCGACGAAGATTTAGCCGTGGGCGTGATGAATCTTTTAAGTTTGGAAGAGCATTTCTATTTTACCGGGGTTAAAACGGAAAAACAGGAATATTTTGATTTGCTAAACGAGGTTAGACTGTTAAGAAAAAGCCTGATGGAGCGATTGATTCCCAGACATGAAGGGGAAACCTGGTGCATTTCCAAACATCTTTTAGCTTCAACCATGCGGCTGATGGAAGTGGGCAGTAAATTAAACGCCACCGGCAAAAAAGACGAGGCTAAGAAATTGTTTGAATCGGCTCACAAGGTCTTTTCGCTTTTTTGGGCTTTAAGGTTGAAACTTATAAATGTGGCTGGACTTAAAAAGGTCGCCGCCAGCGAGAAGCCGTGGACTCTGCAGGGCATAATGAATAAATTGGTGGATTGCTGCGATGAATGATCATGGGACATGTAACTTGAAACATGAAACATATATCTAAAATTATCGGGATTTTAACCGCCATGGATTATGACCGGCACTAAATTAATCGGTGAGCAAACGCCATTATTGCCGTACCATAGTCTAGACTATGGTACTAAAAAATATGATGCCAGAAAATCAAACATTAAAAATCAAAAAAGATTATTCTCTGCCGATCAGCATCGTTATAGCCGCCGCTTTTATTGCCGGAGCCTGGATCTATTCGGCTGGTTTTATTCCCGAGGCGCGGCTGGCCGATTCGGACAAAACCGCGGCTAACATGGCCGAAGTTGTTATTCCTAAAAAAGGTTTTACTTTGCCTGTAGACTGGGGTGATTTGGGGGTTAAATTAAATCAGGCGGGCGCGCTGGACGCAAAAAGGTTTGAAGAACTGATGGTCAGCCGCGGCGAATTTGATAAAACCGCTCAAAATATGCTTTACGGCGCCGACAACAAAAAAATAACCATCACGCGCGCCAATGCCAATACTCTGCTGAATTTCTTTTGGGCTTTGGGTTTAGGTAATAAGAATGAAATATTAGAACAAGGGCCAATGACTCAATACGGCGAAGTCGGCCGATTCGCCTCCACCGGCGGCTGGACTTTGGCTATGGGCAACGCCATGAATCATTACAGTGTGCATTCTCTTATAGAGCTGACGCCGGAACAACAAGAATTGGTCAAAGAATTAGGTCAGAACATTTATCGTCCCTGTTGCAACAATCCGACGCATTTTCCAGATTGCAATCACGGCCTGGCTATGCTGGGTTTGCTGGAATTGATGGCTTCGCAGGGTATCAGCCGCGAGGAAATGTACCAGGCCGCGCTGGCGGTCAATGCCTATTGGTTTCCCGATCAGTATTTGACTATCGCGAAATTTCTCAAATCCAGAAATATAAACTGGGGAAAAACTTCTCCGGAAAAAATACTGGCCAAGGAACTTTCCAGCGCCTCGGGCTTCCAGTGGGTTTCGGAGCAAGTGATTCAGCCGGAAGAAAGAGAGCAAAAAGGCGGCTGTGAAGTGTAGGACTGGCTATTGGTTATCAACAGTTCTGTTTGACTCAATATACCCCCTATGGGTATATTGAGTAAATGACATTCTCCGTAAAAAAACAAGCTACCAACCGCTTGAAGCGGGTAGCCGGTCAAATCAAGGGTTTGGAAAGAATGGTCAATCAGAACAAATACTGCATAGACATCCTTCATCAATCACTGGCGGTTAAACAGGCGCTGTCCAGTTTTGAGGATTTTATTTTAAAGAACCATCTCACTACCCACGTGGTTTGGCAGATTAAATCTGGCAAGAAGTCCAAGGCAATTAAAGAGATATTTTCTATTTACCAGTTAGCTAAATGCAAATGAAACCGGAAGATTTTATACACACCCGAGAGACAAACAAAACCTTTAACGAGGCGGTCCAAAGCGTACAGGATGGAATTACCAAAGCTGGCCTGCGAGTTTTGTATATTCACGATGTTCAGAAAACTTTAAGCGAGAAAGGATTTGAGAGAGAACCGTTTAAGATTGTTGAATTTTGCAGTGCCAAGTTTGCGAATGAGTTCTTGAATATAGATATCAGGATTGGACTTTGCTTGCCCTGTAAGATAAATATATACGTCCAAGAGGGACAAACCTTTATTTCCGCCATGCGGCCGATTATTCTGCCGCAGTTTTTCCCGCAAGCTGATCTGGGCGAGAGGCCGGAGGAAATTGATCAAATCATTCAAAGTATTGTTAATAGCTCTAAATAACTTATGAAAAAAATCCTTTTTGTCATCCTTGTCTTTGTCTCCGCATCGTTTTTTGCTGTTCCGGCTTCTTCTTGGGGACAAAGCATGGTGGCTAATAATGGCATTGATTTAGATAGCCAGACTGACAGCGAAGAAATCCAAGGCAAAATTGTTTGGGATAGGTTACAGGCAAAACAGGTTCAATGTTCGGATTTGTCCGATGGTGATTTTGAGGTTTTGGGCGAATATATTATGGGCCAAATGATAGGCGTCTCGCATGAAACGATGAATATCATGATGGAACAAATGATGGGCAAAGAGGGTGAAGAACAAATGCATATAGTAATGGGCCGGCGTTTAAGCAGCTGCGACACTTCCGCCGCGATTCCGTCTCAAGGAGTCGGCTTTATGCCAATGATGCAAATGATGATGGGAGGGTGGTCGTCTCCCACCGGATTTAATCAAACAAACCCCGGAGGAATCGCTTCGCGATCCTACGGGGCAGGTAATCCTATGATGAACTTTGGATTTACGCCTTTCGGAAGTTTAGGTTGGTTTTTTATGATTTTGTGGTGGGTGTTGATAATTGTTGGTGCAGTCGCGCTTATCAAATGGCTGATGGGTCAATCTCGCAACACCCGCGACTATGAAAAGTCGCCGCTTGAGATTTTGAAGGAGAGGTATGCTAGAGGCGAGATTGATAAAGAAGAATATAACGAGAGAAAAAAAGATTTGAGTTAAAGGTCGGAGCTAAATAAATAGTTTAGTTCGTCAAAATGTTATGAAATTAGAAACAAAGAAATTTGCTTCCGCCGCGGCGATCACCATGACTGCCGCCTACGCGGTCTGCGCCGCATTTACCGCCTTATGGCCGGAACTGGCCATAAAATTTCTGGGTTCAATGCTTCACATAGTCAATGTGGCCAAGTTCACCGGCGACGTGGAGATGACCTTCGGCAGTGCAATTTTGGGCTGGATACCGCTGGCGCTTTATTCGTATTTGGCGGCTCTGGTTTTTGCCTGGCTATATAATCGTTCGCTAAAATAATTCATA
>CAYHXG010000022.1:0-7622 GCA_964360575.1 uncultured Candidatus Saccharibacteria bacterium
TTTTTGGTGCCGGGGAGCCGGATTCGAACCGACACTATCTGATCCACAGTCAGTCGCTCTAGCCAATTGAGCTACCCCCGACGCCCAGGTAATCAATTACAAAGAACAGTAAAAGACAGTCTAAACCATAGCTGTTTCTGTGTCAAACCCCGTAGTAGTTGAGCTGTAATCAAACCAAGGTTTTTAAATTTGGAATATTTCTATACTAAGAATACTTATCTAAATAATCTACTATCACCTTACTTCCAGATTTGGTTTGATATTAAAAACATCAAGCTCGAGCCTGCCCAGTAGTGAGCTGTGCTCTACTACTGGGTTACTACGGGGTCAAACTCTTTCTGTCTATTGGTTTTTTTGTGTGTTATTATTGCTTCGTATATAGAAAACCAAAATGCCTGCGGATAACGACAAAGGTTTTTCCAAGTTGGATAAAAAAGCACCCAGAAAACCCAAAAAGTCTTCGAGCTGGCTTCATTTGGAATCGGGGGTTAAACGCAGTGTAGCGGGCATAATCCTGCTCGCGGTGGCTTTGGTGACCACCCTCGCTTTTTTTGGTTTGTCGGGGTCGCTTTCGGCCCAAATCACCGAGGGTGCTCAATATCTTTTTGGTTCAGGCAGTTTTTTTGTGCCATTAACTTTGTTTTTAATGGCTTTTTTTATTTTGATTTCCGAAAAAAAGAAAATTCTGGGCTCTACCGTTGTGGGCGGCTCTTTGCTTATCCTTAGTTTTTTAGGAATTTTAGATTTACTGTCAAGAAATCATTCTGGCGGCGAGGTCGGTTACTATTTCGGCTGGCCATTTATGTATCTTTTTGGTTTTTGGGGTTCTTTAATATTTTTTACGGCTTTTTTCTTTTCAGCAATTTTGGTGGTGTTTCGCATTCCTCTTAAGGACCAAATAAAAGAGAAGGTTATTTTTAAACCCGATGAAACCGGCGAGATGGTGCCCGAAAGAAAACTGGTTTTAGAAAAGGGTTTGGTTACAAAAGTGGCGAGTCTTGCCGTTAAGGCTAAACCGCCCAAAAAATCGGAGTCACCCAAACCCGCCCCAGCTTCCGAGACAGTAACCATAAATTCTCCACAAGGCGCCACTGTGCCAGTGGTGACCAAGACCGAAGAGCCAGCTAAAAAGAAAATGGAGATGGCTGGCGGTTTTAGTGTTTTGCCAATTTCGGTGGGTTACAAATTCCCACCCCTCGATCTTTTAGAAGATGAAGGTTCTATGCCGGTAACGGGCGATATTAAAGCTAACGCCATTATTATTCAAAAAACTTTGGAGAACTTTAACATTCCGGTAGAAATGTCCGAAGTCAATATTGGCCCCGCCGTTACCCAATTTACTTTAAAGCCGGCTACTGGAGTTAAACTTGCCAAAATTACGGCTTTGCAAAATGATCTTTCGCTCGCACTCGCCGTTCACCCCATAAGAATAGAAGCACCCATTCCGGGAAAATCCCTTGTGGGCATAGAAATTCCCAATCAAAAATCGATGATCGTTCGTTTGAAGGGCTTGTTGCAATCGTTTGATCAATCGGAGCACAAAAATTTTCTTAATGTTGGTTTGGGCAAAGATGTATCGGGTCGGCCAGTTTGGGCGTCGCTTGCCCGTATGCCGCATCTACTTATTGCGGGCGCTACTGGTTCGGGTAAAAGTGTGGCTATAAATTCATTAATTGTAAATTTACTCTACCAACATTCGCCAGAGATACTGCGATTTATTATGGTGGATCCTAAAAGAGTTGAACTAACTTTGTATAATGGCATACCCCATTTGCTGACCCCGGTAATAGTGGAACCTAAGAAAGTTGTTTCAGCTTTGCGTTGGGCGGTGTCCGAAATGGAACGACGCTACACAGTGCTTTCCGACAAGGGCGTGCGGGACATTGCCAGTTTTAATTCGCAAATAGATGGTAAAAAAGGCGAAGACTTGATGCCGTATCTGGTTATTATTGTGGATGAGCTAGCCGATTTAATGGCGGCCCATGGCCGCGAAATTGAGGGCACAGTGGTGCGCCTCGCGCAAATGGCGCGGGCCGTGGGTATACACTTAGTTTTAGCCACCCAAAGGCCCTCGGTGGAAGTTATTACTGGTTTAATTAAAGCTAATATTACCACGCGGGTGGCTTTTTCTGTGGCTTCACAAATTGATTCTCGCACTATTTTAGATGCGGCCGGCGCCGAAAAACTTTTGGGTATGGGCGATATGCTTTTTATAACTTCGGATTCACCCAAGCCCAAGCGTATTCAAGGTTCGTATGTTTCGGAAAAAGAAGTTAAAAAAGTGGTTGGATTTATAAAATCCAATCAGCCTGAAGATGCACCCGATGCTAATCCCGACGAAGCTTTGGGTCTGGAAAAAGCCGTAGGCGAAGCCAAAACATCTTTAGCGGTGGATCTAAATAAAATTGATTCAAATAATAGCAATGAAGAAGATGAACTCTTGCCTCAAGCCAAAGAAGCCATAATGCAGGCTGGCAAGGCCTCGGCCTCACTGCTCCAGCGCCGCTTAAGAGTGGGCTACGCCCGCGCCGCGCGGCTTTTAGATATTCTAGAAGCCCAAGGCATCGTTGGCCCCGGCGAAGGCGCTAAACCGCGGGAGGTTTTAATAAAATCCGAGGTGGCCATAGAACCGGAACAACTGGAATCTGAATTTGATAAACAAAATCAATCGGTTTAATCTCTATTGAAGTTTCGTCTTATAAAGTTCTCACAGTAGGGCGTTTTTGTTGTGCATAATTTTTCTTGATAGTTGGTAGTTACGATGTTAGGCTGGTGGTAGGTTTTAACTTTTGAAGTATGCCCCGTAGTAGACTCGCCCAGGGCGGTCACTAACAGGGCTATAATTTTGCCTGCCCGACTTCGCCTTGAGCTTATTACTATCAAAAACGATAGACTGTTAAAATAAGATTATTACGACAGTAACAATAGGATGGCGAACTCAAGGCGGGCGGGTAGCTACTCGCTACACCACCCCGACGTACGTCGGGGCTCATAGACAAAATTATGCCCATAGCCGCCACCAAAGATAATCTCAAGCTTAATACTTTTCTAACAGAAAGGAGAAAGTTTATGCGGGTGCGTTTTGGGGAACTTGCTAATAAAACCGGCATTCCGGCTAAGCATCTAAAAAAAATTGAAAAGGGTGAATGGTGCGATTTGCCTTCAGGTGTGTATGTGAAAGGTTTTTTAAAAAAATATGCCCAAGCGGTGGGTTTGGATGAAGCCGAACTGGCTTTAAGATACGAAAACGAATGGAAACAGCTTTGCGCGGTACCTCATTTCGGCGCGCCTACAGCGCGTTCGGGCCGTTTTAATTTTATAAAAAAAATATCATTGCGTTGGGCTGCTGTTATTGCGGGTATAATAATAACAGTGAGTTATGTTTCGTGGCAGTTTAAAGTTATTTTGGAAAAGCCAAATTTAAATCTTAGCTGGCCTCAAGAAGAAAACTTTACGGCGGGCGAATCTAAAATGGAATTTTCCGGTTCGGTTTCAGCCGGCGCGCTTTTGACATTAAACGGCGAGGCCGTTTATGCTGAAGAGAATGGCGGTTTCAAAAAAGAAGTAGAATTACTCAACGGGCTTAATGTTTTTGAAATTAAAGCTGTGAGTCGGTTTGGTAAGGAAAGTAAAATAACAAGGAGGATTACATACAACCCTTAAAAATAAAATCCGAAGCACGAAATCCGAAATTCGAAACAAATACCAAATCATAATTTCCCAAAAGGTTTAGAATTTGTGATGTAGATATTGTTTAGGATTTCGATATTCGAATTTCGAATTTAATGATGGCTACTAAAAAAACCGAAGAAAAACTAGATTCAAGAAGTAAAGCACTTCAAGACACTATTAAAGAAATCAAAGATCGTTTTGGCGAAGGCGCCATTATGCTTTTAGGTGAAGCGCCTAAGGTAGATGTAGATGCTATTCCCACTGGCTCTATTTCGCTGGATTTGGCTTTGGGTGTGGGCGGTATTCCCAAAGGCAGAATAGTGGAGGTCTACGGGCCGGAAAGCTCCGGTAAAACCACTTTAGCTTTGCATGTGGTGGCCGAAGCCCAACGCAAAGGCGGCCTGGCTGCTTTTATTGACGCCGAGCATGCTTTAGACCCGGATTACGCCCGCCGGATTGGCGTTAACATAGATAATCTTTTAATTTCCCAGCCCGATAACGGCGAACAAGCTTTAGACATTATGGAAGCTTTGGTAAAGTCGGGCAAAGTGGCTGTGGTGGTGGTAGATTCGGTGGCAGCTTTAACGCCGCAAGCAGAAATAGAAGGCGAGATGGGTGATATGCAGATGGGCTTACAAGCAAGGTTAATGTCTAAAGCTATGCGTAAAGTTACTAACCTAGCCGCTAAAACTGGTACTACTGTTATTTTTACCAATCAAATAAGAATGAAACTTGGCATAATGTTTGGTAACCCCGAGACTACACCCGGCGGTAACGCTTTAAAATTTTTCTCTTCGGTGCGGATGGATATTCGCCGTATTGCCCAGCTAAAAAATAAAGATGAAATCGTGGGTAATCGTGTTAGGGTCAAAGTGGTAAAAAACAAAGTGGCCGCACCCTTTAAGCAGGCCGAGTTTGATATTATGTATAACCAAGGCGTAGCGAGCCTGGCCGATGTTTTGCAAACAGGCGTGCGTTTGGGTGTTTTAGAAAAATCGGGTTCGTGGTTTCAGTATGGGAGTCAAAAAATAGGCCAAGGCACGGAAGCTTCCGTATCTTATCTCAAAGAGAATCCAAAAGTATCGGCCGATATATTGCAGAACATAAAGAAAAAATCAGCCGAGAGTCAGGTCGTTTAGTGCGATATCGGATACAAAAACTCCATTTTTGACTACGCAGAGAAGGTGTTATACACTACATAAGATAAAAAGTTCTTTATAAATCGCGGTCTAATCTTATTAACTTATGGAAAAGGGGAGAAAGTTATGGCCATACCCAAAGAAACTTTGGATTCGGTGGGATTTTATTTCCAGGCGATAGAAGATATTCCCGTTCTTAGTTCCGGGCAGGAACATGCCTTGTTTTTAATGATTCAGGCGGGAGATGAGGAAGCTAGAAATACATTGGTAAAGCATAATCTTAGGTTTGTAATAAGCGTGGCCAAACAATATAGCGGTCATGGCTTACCCCTAGCCGACCTTATTTCTGCGGGCAATTTAGGTTTAATAACCGCCGCCGAAAGATTTGACGGTAATAGGGGCTTTAAGTTTATAAGTTATGCTGTTTGGTGGATCCGGCAAACTATTTTACAAGCTCTGGCTTTGGAAAATCGGGGGATAAGATTGCCTATAAACCGCATCGACATACTCACGAGAATTTCTAGATCATCCGCCAAGCTTGGCCAAGAGTTGGGCCGGATGCCCACAGAGGATGATGTTCTTGATAGTGAAAATCTTAAGGGTAAAGAAAGACAAACCATGGTTGATGTTTTGGTTGCTGCGAGACCTGTTCTTCCTTTGGACGCGCCGCTCGATCCTAGGGACAAAGACAGTAATACTGTTATTAACTGTATAAGATTGGAAGAAGATGAGAGCCAGTTTATCGATCCATTGGATAGAGAGGTTGTTATGGATTTTATAGAGAAAGTTTTAGAACCGCGGGAATATAGAGTTTTGGTACTATATTTTGGTTTGGACGACCGCAAGCCTCTGACATTGGAAAAAATAGGCGGTCTGTCTGAGTTTGGATTAACTCGGGAAAGAATAAGACAGATAAGAGATATAGCTTTGGACAAACTTCGGTTCGAATTTAGCTCCAAGCTCTTAAAGAAAAATACGCCGTGGCTTAACAGGTAACTGGGCCACATTTAGCAAAACGAAACACTCCTCAATAAAGAGGAGTGTTTTTTCCCGACGTTTATATTTCGGATTTTATCTTTGATGTTGTGTGAAGGGAAGCAGGCCAGCAATGCGAGCGCGCTTTATGGCATTAGCCACATGGCGCTGGTGCTTGGCGCAGTTGCCGCTACGGGCGCTAGAAGCAATTTTATATTGATGAGTTAAAAAGTTTTTAAGCGCGGTCGTTTCTTTAAAATCAATAACGTCGATATCGTTGGTGCAAAAATAGCACTGCTTTACTTCGTTGCGTTTGTTTTTCCTGGTTGATTGTGGTTTGTAAGCCATTCTTGAAAAATGCTTAATGACTAAATCCAAATGTCTAATCAATGCCTAATGATTAAATGACCAATGTCAAATTTAGCATTTGGGCTTTGTCATTTATTTAAAACGGTATATCCGACACGTTAATCTCTTCGGCGTCTTGGTCTATTATGGGTATATCTTCTTTGTCTTTAGCTGTAGGGGAAGTTCTGGTGTTGGCTGCTGATGTTCGATTCACTGCAGTGCTGGGGTTATACTCGCCTTCGCGTCTGGGGCCAAGTTGTATGCCTTCGGCCACGATTTCGGTTCGGTATTTCTTGGTGCCATCTTGAGCATCCCAACTGCGGGTTTGAATGCGGCCTTCCACCAAAACCATCTTGCCTTTGTTTAGATATTTGGCGCAGGTATCGGCCATGCGGCCAAAAACCACTATGTTATGAAACTGGGTATCCTCTTGGCGCTGGCCGTTTTTATCGTTCCAGATTCTATTAGTGGCCACTGCAAAGTTAACCACATTTTGACCCGAAGGCAAAGCCCGAACCTCGGGGTCGCGGGTTAAGTTGCCCAAGACGAAGATTTTGTTAAGATTCACTTTAGTTGTTAGTTTTTGGTTATTGGTTATAGTTGCTTGGTTTTTAGTTAACTATAACTATTAACTGTCAAACTAAAACTTAAAACTAATAACTCAAAACTACTTCAAAAGTTCTTCCAATTTCTTATCCACCTCGGCTATGTCCACCTTCACCGATTCGGTTTTAGGTTCGGTTGGAGCCAGACTTTCGCCCACGGCCAGCGGCTTTCTTTCTGGCCTAAATGGTCGCGGTTCAAAACTGGGCCAAGGCTTTATCTTCTTTAGCATTTTTTCCGACTTAGCCAGAGCCAAATGTCTTAACACATTTTCGTTGTGCCTTAAGCCGGCCATAACAGTCTGTGGCAAGACAGCCTCCTCTGGCCCGGATATTTCTAGGTCTAGGGTGTGACCCTCACCAAAACCTTTGATAAGGTAGGGCAAACGTTCATTAAGTTTAATTTTAGTGGCCGAGATTCCAAAACCGCTTTGAGCCAAGGCCTCGGTTATTTCGGAAGTAAATTTATTTAAGGCGTCCTCGTTCAAACTTGGCTTTAGAACAACGTAGATTTCGTACAATTTCATATTTGTCTATGTATGAGTGTAGCGAATAGCTACAAATATGCAACCCCGTACCAAGCCTGGCAACATCTTTTTATGTGAACTAAGAGAGCCGAAGGCGGAATCGCTTAATTTAACTAAACCGCAAACAGGGAGAGCAGAGGAGGCTTTGGTTCTGGAGTTCATTGACCCGAGTTTATCAGGTTTTGATTGACAAAACAAGGCCCCGTAGTAACTTGAGCTGAAGGTATTTTAATATCAAACTAGATTTGTTATTTTTTTGAATATTATTATTTTTTTACATAATGCTTAATAAGCCCATAAATTTTGGGTTAAAATACCTAGTTTGATTACAGCTCAACTACTACGGGGAAGGGTCTTTT
>CAYHXG010000023.1:0-7391 GCA_964360575.1 uncultured Candidatus Saccharibacteria bacterium
CCACCTGTGAACTTGCCCAAACTGAATAATTCTGATATTATCAAACCTACTTATTAAATGCAATTATGCCCATCAAAAAATCGGCCAAAAAGGCCTTAAGACAAACCAAGAAAAGAACTGCGGTTAATCAAACTATAAAAGCCAAGGTAAAAGACTTGGAGAAAAAGATGCTTAAAGCCATAACCGCTAAAAATAAGGAAGGCATAAAATCCAGTTTTTCTAGACTGGTTCAAGCCTGGGACAAAGCGGCCAAAAACAATGTCATCAGCCCCAATAAGGCGGCCCGGAGTAAATCTCAACTCCAAAAAATCATAAATAAAATAAGTTCCTAAGCTTGAAAATAAAAAGGTCTCTGATGTTTTACATCAGAGACCTTTTGGTCTATTTGGAAGCTACTTTGGGAAAATTCGGCGGCAATTTGTGTAACTCATGTATCTTGGCGTCGCCGATGTAAATCTTAACCCCAAAAATATTCAGGAAACGCTGAGCCAGGAGGGAACGAGCCTGTTTCGGAGAGACAGCCGTGATATATCTATTCTCTTCCGTCACTTCGTTCTGGATCAGCGTTTTTCTACCGCCTATCTCCACCTCACCTTCAATACAGTAAAGATATCTCGCCACATACCGCCTGCACCTATGTTTGCGAGATCTATACTTGTGGACTGAAGAAGTCGTCAAGATTCACCCCCTCTCAGCTAGTTTGCAACCGAGGCTGGTACTCTCGCCTCATGGCTCGAACATAGACTCCGCCGGTGCGCTCCCGAGCCACTCTTTTCAATTTGGAACGGGCTCCTTTGAGCGCATTAACGAAAGTCATTACTGCTCCAGTTTTACCCTTCTCCCACTTGTCTAGGTAATCATGCAGACTGGCCAACCGTTCAATCTCACGCGACCCCAAGCGGGATCGGAAAGGTTCTACCGCTACCACAGCTCTAAGAGCATATAACACCTTATTAACCTTGAGACCGGCAACATGATTGGCAATTGCCCTAAATCTGCTTATGTACTCCAGCACCGGCTGAACGCCTTTGGTTCGTTCGTGTTCATCTATTTCTAATACTAACTTCTGAGCCTCCTCTTCATACCGAGATAAATTATCGTAGGCGCGGCGGATACGCTCCTCGGCATTAATAGCAATGCCCATTAACCGCTGGGCTTGGACCATCACACCTTGGCTAATTCCATCGAGTTCATCAAACCGCTTCACCGCGGCGAGGTGTGCCTGAACCGGCTCCAGGACTGCACCAATGTGGCGCATACCCTTCTCATCTCTAAGAGCCGAAGTTTTGCCCAAATAAGCCGCCAACAGAACCTTGTGCTTGTTGCGTACGCGACCTAATCGACGGACAACCTGTTGAAACGCTCTTTGAAGTTCCACCACATCGTCTTTAGGCACAACGCCCGCAGAAATTGACATTTGCACGGACGATTGCAACTGAAGAACAACTTCGCGAATTTCACCTAATTCACCCTCGCCAAAAACCTTCGGCTGCCTCCTGTAAAAATCCATGACTTCACCTAGAATCCCATCCAAAATATGGCAGCACTGGGAAATGGCGTCATAGATAGTTTTGAGAATAACCGGCTCCGTGGAACCGTTCATTCTCCTCAAAAAGACCACTTGGCCCTCACCGTTAATAAAACAGTGGGGAGTTACTTCCTTGACCACGTTCATCCCCGCAGGGACAAGTTCCATATTGATGGCCATGGGCCACTCTCCTTTCTGGTTGAAAAAGAACAAAATTTTACCCCAACAATACGCTATTAGCCCAGAAAGGTCAAAGCAAAATCCTCAAGAGCCTCACGACCGTCGCGCTCGCCGGTTTTGATGGCTAAATCAACCTCGGCCAAATTTTGGTAGATATTTTTTAGTTCGGGCAGAGAAAAGTTGTTTAAAGCGGCTAGAGTTTTTTGCGCCACCCACGGGTTTAATTTAAATTTTTGAGCCACTTCGGCCGCGTTTGATCTAGTAAATTCGGCTAGTTTAAGCATATTCCTAAACTGCCAAGTTATAGCACCCAAAACCATTACAGGCTCCTCGTTTTTTTGCCATAGTTCCGCAAGCCCTTTTAAAGCCAGGCCCATCTTTTTTTGCGCCAAAGCATCGGTTACTTTAAAACTATTTGTTATCACATCAAAGGCTACCAGATTTTCTATATCCTTTTTTTCAATTTGGCCACCTCCATAGGCCGATAATTTTAATATTTCATTCCAAACTCTGTTGGTATCACAGCCAATTCCGTCTATTAAAAAAACTAAATCCGCGCGAGAAACCTTAATGTTTTCTTCTTGTCTTCTCTTTAAACACCAATCTACTAGCTTGGGTTTATCTAGGTTTTTAAATTCCTTAACCTCGCCCAGTGTTTTTAAAAATATTAACCTGCTGGCCTCCGAAACCTTAAGGTTCGACCTTCCGGGAAGGTCGAACCTTGGAATTATGAAATCATATAATATTAAAATTACATCTTCCGATTTATTTAAAAACTTATTCTTATTTATTATCTCTTTAACTTCTTCAAATTTAACCTCGGGCACAGAAAGAACTCCGCGCACCAAAACCAGCTTCTTCTCGCCAAACATAGACTGACTAGCCAGAGCCGATTTCAAATCGGCGGCATCTTCTTCTAAATCAAATTTAAAGAAATTAAGCCCGCTGGCATATTTGGTTAAATAAACCTCTTTGATTTTAGCCAACTTTTCCTGAATCAAAAATGAATTTTCTCCGTAGTATAGATAGATCATATTTTCTCCCAATCTTCTAAAGAAACCTCGGCCTGTCTTAATATCTCGGCCACCATTCCTCTTGAAATATCACCACGATGGGGATTGGGTATGATAACTTTTATATCACCTTTCTTCATAAACAAATGGCGGCCGCCAGCATGGGGACCGCCAAAACCAAGCCTGTTAAATTTCTGTACCAGTTTTCTCCAAGAAATATTCCTAGGCATGTCGGGCGAACTCCCGATTACAAAAAGCAATAGAGACTCTTTTGCCAATACTCAAACCGGGAACAGTACCCCCGTCCTTTAAAGTAAATAAAATCCAGTCTTCAAAAGCGCTTTTCAATTCTATCTTGCAGGCTCTCAAAGTTTTCTCGTTGGCCCAAACCCCACGGTAGCCGGGAATATAACCGTAGCAAGTCTTATCCTCTAAAACTTCAAACTTGGCCTTCTTTATTTTCTCGTTTATAAACTCGTTTAGCATATTTATAAACTAGCACATTATCACCCAAAGAAAAACAGCGGCCTTTTTTGGACCGAAGTGTCACGGTAATCTTGCTTAGCATTATCTCGTATTTTTGTAGCATAAATATACCATATCTCTAAATTATCACAGCTTGACCCAAAAGAAAGTATCTGCTAGACTTGAATATAAATTTAATACTAAGTATTAAAATAAATATGAGAACCACATCACTCGTAACCATATCGTTACCTCCAGAAATATTGACCGAATCAGAGAGAGCAGCCAAAAGACAACATATGACCCGCTCGGAATTTTTAAGAGCGGCCTTGAGACGTTATTTAGAGGAAGCTAAATTGGAAGAAGCACTGGCTATAGCCGAAAAAGAATTGGTCCTAGGCCAAGCCAAGAAATTGACTAGGGGTGGATTGGCTAAAATGATGAGAAAATAATTTCGTGGAAATTTTATACTCATCTCACTTTGAGCGTTCATTAAAAAAACTGCCCCAATCGCTCAAAGCCGAAGTAGGCCAACAAGAACTCATTTTTAGAAAAAATTGTTTTAACCCTCAACTAAAAACTCATAAACTCAAAGGCAGGTATAAAGATTTATGGTCATTTTCCATAACTCACAAGCACCGCATAGTTTTTAAATTCCTAAATAAAAATACAGTATATTTTATTGATACTGGCGACCACTCAATTTATCAATAAGAGTCCGTATCTACTTTTTATTGATACAACTTCTGGCATTTGTGGCAGAAGTGGGCGGTGCGGGAGCCGATTTTGACCGTGCTGATTCTGCCCCCGCACAGACACTTCTCGCCCCTACGGGCGTAAACCAAGCGCTGGTTAAAATAGCCGCCTTTTTGGCCCGAAGTGTCACGGTAATCTTGCCTAGTGGTACCGCGCAGTTTTATGGATTTTTTTAAAATCCAAACCAATTTAGAGAATAGTAACTTTAATTTGTCTTTGGGAATTTTCTCCGTCCGACTCAAAGGATATATTTTGGCCAAATACAAAGCCTCATCGGAATAAATATTTCCTACGCCAGCCAAAAATTCTTGGTTGAGTAAAACAGTTTTAATTTTGCCTTTATGTTTAGAAATCAACTGCAAAAAATCTTTGGTTGTGATTTCTAAAGGATCTGGCCCAAGTTTTTTAATTTCTGGTCGATTTAGGACTTTATCCTTTTCTCCAAAAATAACCCGCCCAAATTTTCTAACATCCGAAAAATATAGTCGCCTAACCCCAAGGTCTGACCTCCCTGGGAGGTCAGACCTTAAATTAAAAATCAAATGAACAAAACTTTTTCTTTCTGGTTCGTTAAATAAGAAGTGCCCTGTCATCTTCAAATGAACCGCCAAAACATAACCATCCGATAGATAAAAAAGAATATTCTTGCCGCGTCGTTCTATCTTGTTTATTTTTTTGTCTTTAATAAAACGCCGAACTTTGGTTAAACCTCCACTGGAAACAAAATAGCGTGGCCAGTCGCTCCAAACATCCACGATCACCCAACCGGTGAGACGCCGTTTTAAATCTTGGGTGATGGTTTCAACTTCGGGTAATTCAGGCAAAATATTAAATACGAAATTCGAATATCGAAATCCTAAACAATATTCAAACTCTAATGTTCCAATTCTTAAAAACTTTTTGGATTTGTATTTTAATTTTTAAGATTTGTTTCGGATTTAGTGCTTCATGCTTCGAGTTTTACCTATTGTCTCCGCTACCGTGTACTTTCCCTCTTTTATAGCGTGAAGCTAATTTTTCTATATTGGTTACAGCAATATCATCTAAAGAAAGTTTTAAATCGGTAGCTATTTGAGAAACATACCACAAGACATCGCCCAACTCTTTTTTAAGCTCTTCTTTTTTTTCTCCAGTGATGATACCTTTGTCGTCCCGCAAAGATTTTTTAATTTTTTCCGCCACTTCGCCCGATTCGCCCACTAGACCCAACGTGGGATAAAAAACACCCTCGCAGTATTTTGATTTTGGGTAAACCGCAGTTTTTCGGGACACTTTTTGATATTCGTTTAGAGTCATATTTTTTTAAGCTCGCCCCAATTTTTCCCAATCTCTACCTCGGCCACTAAAGGCACTCCGATATCGGCAACATCTTGCATGATTTTTTTAACTATCTTTGAATATTTTTCAACCACATCTTCTTTCACTTCAAAAACTAATTCATCATGAACCTGTAAAATCATTTTAATATCTCTTTTAGACCCTAATTCTTTTTCCAAATTCACCATAGCTGCCTTTACTATATCGCCTGTAGCCGTACCTTGAATGGGCATGTTTATAGCCTCCCTTTCGGCGGCAGCTCGCAACATAGGATTAGGCGAATTTAAATCTACAAAACGCTTTCTGCCCCACAGTGTTTCAACATAACCCTGTGAACGCGCTTTGTTTTTCATATCGCGCATAAATTTAGCTAAACCCGAAAACCCAGATTCGTAATTATGAATAAATTCTTGAGCTTGGCTTAAACTGACTCCGGCGGATTGGCTAAATGCTCGCGGCCCCATGCCGTAAAGCACGCCAAAATTTAAAGTCTTAGCCTCACGCCTCATGTCTTTTGTAACTTTATCTAGTGGAACATTAAAAACTTCCATAGCGGTTCTGGTATGAATATCTTCGCCTTTTTTAAAAGTATCTATCATTTTTTCGTCTCCCGACATGGCGGCTGCCACCCTAAGTTCTATTTGAGAATAATCGGCTGCCAAAATCAACCAACCTTTGGGCGAAATAAAAGCGCGTCTAATTTCTAAACCATATTCGCCTTTGGTTGGAATATTTTGTAAATTCGGATTTTCCGAAGATAACCTGCCCGTAACCGCACCCAATTGTTTAAAAGTTGTATGTAACCTGCCATCTTTACCAACTAACCTTGGTAGAGCATCGACATAGGTGGATTTTAATTTGGATAGTTCGCGCCAACGCAACAGTAAAGGAAAGACCGGGTGAGTATTCTTTAGTTTTTCTAACTGATCAAAAGCCGTGGAATAGGCGCCGGTTTTTTTGGTTTTTTTAATCTTGGCTCCGCCCAAACTTAATTTTTCAAAAAGTATACGGCCTAATTCTTGGGTAGAATTAATATTAAATTCTTCGCCAGCAAAACCTATTATTTTATTCTTTATTTCTAAAAGTTCTTTTTCGAATTTTTCGCTTAAGTTTTTTAATAATTTAACATCTAAAAGTATGCCAGTTTTTTCCATTTTCCTAAGCACAGGCCGCAGGTCTTTTTCTAGTTTATAGATCTTGGCCGAAAAAATTCCTTTTTTAAACTGTTCTTCCAATTCATCGCCAATCAATTGAGTTTGTTCTGGCACGCTTTTTTCTTCTAACCCCCTTAAATCGTTTAATCTATTAATCAAACTCTTAAAACCGAATCGGAAAAATAGCTTTTTAATTTCATCATTTTCTACCAAATTAAAAGAAGCCTTTTTCATATCAAAGTCTGTTGGTACATCGCGTTTGATGGTGGCCAGCCTCTTACTTAAAAACGCCTGCTCTTTGTTTTGAAGTAGCTTATCGAAAAGTTTTAATTTTTTATCTGTATTTTTGATATTTGATTTTTGATATTTGATTTTTTCGGCAGCGCTGTATATATTTTCCAAACTTCCATATTCCTTCAACAAAGTTATGGCTGTTTTCTCGCCAATCCCCAGTACTCCGGGAATGTTATCGGAAGGGTCACCCTTCAAACCCTTATAATCAGCCATCTGTGTAGGCCCTAAACCTTCATATCTTTCTCTAACTGCGGCTTCGTTATAAATTACAGTATCGTTAACGCCCTTTTTAAGTGTATAGACCAAAATATTTTCGTCGTCTATTAACTGCAGACAATCTAGATCGCCAGTTACTATTATTTTTGTAAGTTCTTTTTTATTTTTTAACTGCTCTACCACGGTACCAATAATATCATCGGCCTCGTAACCCTGACGCTCCAGCACAGGAATTTTAAAAGCCGCCACCAATTCCTTAACCAAAGAAAACTGGTTGATTAAGGCATCATCGGTAGCGGGCCTATGAGCTTTGTATTCTTTGTATTCTTTTTCGCGAAAAGTTGGGCCAGCCATGTCGAAAGCCGCCACCATATATTCCGGTTTTAATTCTTTAATAACGCGCATCAATACACTAGCAAACCCATAAACCGCCTGCACCTGCCGGCCGTCGGGCGCGGTTAAAACCGG
>CAYHXG010000024.1:0-7390 GCA_964360575.1 uncultured Candidatus Saccharibacteria bacterium
CCTCCCCTGATGGTTGCCATTCAGAAGAAAAGAAAGGAGGTAGAGAATAAATGGGATATACTCACTGTTAAAAATCCTAAAAATATACCCCCGGTTTTTTTAGTAAATGGTTCACGCGATCTCTCCGGTGTTCGCAAGGGAAAGCTTCTAAAAAAATGGCTAAGGCAGTTCCAAGATGATGTGACTTCGGCATATATTGAGGGTTTCTGTCATTTAGGAATGTCATGCCGTGGAGGCGAGAAAGTAGTGGATTTATACCTTGACTGGCTTAGTGAACGGAACTTATGATTTTTGGGCCAGAGCGAGACCAACTACTACATAATCTTTTATTGCCCCTTTTTTTCTAAGAATTTCGCTAAAGTGCTCTTTAGTGAAAGTCATTATTTTTTGCCATTGTTCATTATTATTAACTCCCCAGAAGCCTTTGCCGCTATCGAGGTGATCTAAGTAGGGTTTGGGATTTTTGAGACAGATTGAACTTTTGAATTTTACTTTCTTAACCTTTTTAAAAATAGGCTTGAGGTACTTATCTATATTTTCGATATTTATGTGTAGATCGGAGTCAATAAAAAAATTTTTATTCAAGAGTTTGGCAATTACCGGCCTCAGTCGCCTAAGAACAAGCATATTCTTGCGGCCATTTACAGTCACAACTAATTTTCCTCCTGTCTTCAAAACCCGATGGCACTCTTCCACGGCCTTTCTATAATTGTGAATATTGTGCAAGACGTGTTTTAAAATGACTATATCAAAAGACTCATCGGGAAACTCAAGCTCAGTCACATCTTTTTTTATGAATTGAATGCCTGATTTAGCCTTTTTGTCCAATTTTTTAGCGTGACTGATCATGTCTTCGGAGATATCTAGTCCGTATAGTTCTCCCCTGTGTTTGTATTCTTTTCTTAGTTTAATAATGTCTTCACCGTTCCCGCAGCCGGCATCCATAATTTTTTCATTGCCTTTAATATTTAGGAGTGAGACAATTTCCTTTACCAAATCAACTCGAGGTCTACAATATTTCATAAAGATCTTTCGTTTCAGGAGATTTTTGGCGGGACTATAGTTTTTTGCCCCAATAGCTGGAATGGATTTCATTTTGTTTTAAAACCAAATTAGTGAATTATAAGTTATCAATTCTTGAGGTTAGATATTATCACATTATCATATGAGGAATCAATGGACGATTTTTATTTCAGTTTTTCAAGGTGTCGAGGCTAAAAATATTTTGCGCACAGATATTTTTAGAATTTTAAGAGAACAACAAGATTTACGAATAGTTTTATTTGTCCAGGATAAGGCCAAAAGAGAATATTTCAGGAAACAGTTCGTGGGCACTAACATTTACTATGAAATTCCGCATCCCTATAAGGGTTCTATATTGGATAGTTTGTTTTCCTTTTTAAAAATAGCTTTGCTTAGAACGAGAACGATGGATTTACGGCGGAGAGAGGCATTTGAATCCAGTGATTACAGCGGTTATAAAAGTTATTTGAGATATTACGGTCTATCTGTTCTGAACGTGCTTTTTGCCACAGCTTTTTTTAGGAAGCTCACTAGGTGGTTGGATTGGCGATTGGTAAGAAGTGATAACTTCGAGGAAGTCTTTGACAAATATAAGCCCAATTTAGTTTTTTTGGCGAATCTTTTCAGTGACATAGAGATAGCGATGCTACGAGAGGCGAAAAAAAGAGACATAAAGACTGTCGGTTTAATAAATTCGTGGGATAAGATCACTTCCCGTTGTATGATTCGTCTATTACCCGATAAGTTAATTGTTCATAACGAGATCATTAAGCGAGAAGCTATAAAGTATGCCGAAATGCCAGAGAAGGATATCGAAGTGACAGGTATTCCTCACTACGATATTTTTATCAACTCTAGAGCTACTCAAAGGAGTGAGTTTTGCAGGAGGTTTGGCCTCGATCCGGAAAAAAGATTTTTAGTATTCTGCCCTTTAGGTAAACGTTATGGTGATATTGATCTTGAAATCTTAGATATTCTTTTGGATTTTAAAAATAAAAAATTACTGCCGGAAGACGTGGAAATTATGGTACGATTCCCGCCCAACGATACTGTGGATCTAGATAGTTTTAAGACAAGAGGGGTGCTGTTTTATCAACCGGGAATAAGGTTTGCTGTTGGCAATGAGAGAAGGGTAGAATGGGATATGGATGAGGAAGATAATCAAATCTTTCTTGATACACTGTTTCACTGCTCACTCCTGGTGTGTCAAGCCTCTAGTTTAACGATTGATGCTTCTGTTTTTGATAAACCAATTATCAACTTTAAAATAAAATCAGAGCGGAACATTCTGCCACCGCGGGACGGTAATTGGCTCTACGGATTAAATCATTACCAATATATTTTGTATTCCGGTGGGGTACAGCTTGTGACAACGAAAGATGAATTTTTGAAATGGATAAATAAGTACTTGACTGATCCTAAGATTGACGCTAGAGGCCGAAAAAAAATCAGAGAAGAGCAGTGCTGGAAATTAGATGGTCAGGCTGGACGACGAGTGACAAATTCGATTTTAAAGATGTTGTAGTTTATAATTATATTCAGTTAGTTCTTTTGTGATAGTTGGTTCTTTAAAATTCAAAAGGAGGAGGTTTGAGATGGGAAAAAAGGCTGTTTATCTTATTGATCTGGCTCATGAATCCCAGCTAGGTTTGGGTAGTGACCATATGCCTTTGCAGCTTGGATTAATCGGAGCTTATTTGTTAAAAGAGCTGGGAGGCAGAGTGGACGTAGAGATTTTCAAGTTTATGGGCGACTTCGAGAGAGCGGTGAAAGAGCGTCAACCCTTTGTGGTTGGGGTTTCCAACTACATGTGGAATATCAATCTGGGTTACTGGGTTGCCCACTTGCTGAAAAAGCATTACCCTCGAATTATCTCTGTCTTCGGCGGGCCAAACTATCCTATTGGTCCCGAAGAGCAGGCTAGGTTCATGCGCAAATATCCAGCAGTGGACTTCTGGATTTATCGCGATGGTGAGATTCCGTTTACAAGAATGGTTCGGACACTACTCGAGAATCCGGACGATATCCAAAGTGTCAAGAAAACCGGATTACCAAGTTGCCATGCTATGGTCGATAATGAGCCGTATTTCGGAGAGCTCGAAGCGCGCACGCGGGATTTATCCGTTATACCCTCTCCCTATCTTACGGGTCTCATGGATAAGTTTTTTGATCATCCTCTTGTGCCATCTACCCAAACGGATCGAGGTTGTCCTTTTGGTTGCACTTTCTGCATTGAGGGAGAAGGATATTACAACAAAGTAGCGATGCTTGACACAGAGCGAAGCATCGCCGAGGTAGACTACATAGTGGCGCGGGTAAGGCATACGCAAACCTTGCGCGTTGTCAATTCTAACTTCGGCATGTTCAAAAAAGATGTAGAGTTTTGCCAATATCTTGGGGAGTTGCGCCAGAAGACTGGCTATCCCGATTACATTTCGTGCAGTAGCGGAAAGAATCAAAAAGAGCGGATTTTGAAATGTGCCGAACTCGTTAGCGGAGCTATGCGGGTCAGCGCTTCAGTCCAATCTTTGGTTCCGGAAGTGCTTAAAAATGTGAAGCGGGATAATATTTCTCTTGAGACCATGATGACGTTTTCCCAAGAAGCTATTGAGGCGAACGGTCATGTTATTTCCGAAATAATACTTGGGCTTCCCGGAGACTCTCTGGAAGGTCAAGAAACAAGTATGGCAGGTTTAGTCGGTGCTGGAGTGAGCAGTGTCATTCAACATCAACTTGCTCTTTTGCCTGGTACTGAGGTGGCCTCAGCCGACAGTCGGAAGACTTTTGGTCTTAAGAATGCTTTCCGGCCTATCCAAAGATGTGTTGGCCAGTATTCTTTTGTGGGAGAAACTTTCACTGCGGCTGATGTGGAGGAAATATCAATTTCTACCCACAAGCTGACTTTCGAGGACTATCTTGAAGCCCGTAGGCTTTACCTCACTGTCGGTTTGTTCTATAACGATGGTGTTTTCCAAGAGGTTCATTCCCTGCTCCGGCTTTTAGGTTTACCTACCTGGGGGTGGCTCAAGAGAATACATAAGAAAGTACTTGAGAGTCTCTCGGAGAGGGTACCCGAAAGTCTACCGCAACTACGCACTATCTATGAGGGTTTTATTCGCGAAACCAAAGATGAGTTGTGGGAGACTGAAGAGGATTTAAACAGGGATGTAAGCTTGAGTGTACATAAGTATGTAAAAGGCGAGGTGGGCGATAACTTGATCTATAAGTATCGTGTCCTCGGCCTGTTAACCTATTTTGATGAGCTTCATGGGCTGGCCTTTAGTACTCTACGCGAGTATCTTGCTGGGGAGTGTGTGAACGTTGAGGGTGCAATCCGAGATATAGAGAAGTTCTCTAAATTGCAAAGAGGCAGGCTTCTCGATATCCAATTCCGAGCTGAAGAAGTTTTTGATTATGACGTTCCAAAGTTGAGTAAACCCTCCTCAACTAAGGATGGGGAGAGGCTCGAAAACTTTCGGTACGAGAAGCCCACTCGAATCGTTTTCGCTCACACTACCGAGCAGAGGGCGCTTATCCAGAGCAAACTGGATTTTCACGGAGGCGGTCTCGGCGGGCTCATCGTGGTGATGTCCCGTTTCCCACTCCGCAGGTTCTACCGCGAAGCCTCCTTGACGGAGTAATGTAAAAGTCTAGATGACCAGTTAAACTTAAATAACTGGTCATTTTTTCGGAGTATAAACATAGTTTGAAGATTGGGCAAATTTATTAAAACCCCATCAATATTCGATGTGTTATATGACTATTAGTATTATTAGATTACGTTGAATTTATAATTGATGAATAAGGCTATTTCCAGGGTATTTATCCGCCCAAAAGATAGTATAAAAACCGCTTTGAATATTTTGGCTGCCGACAAAATTAAAGAAAGCGGTATTCCTAACGGTATTATCCTAGCTGTGGATTTGGGTGGAAAATTGGCGGGCATTGCAACAGATGGTGACATCAGGCGGGCCTTGGCGGCCGGGGCCACATTAGACACGCCAATAGAAAGAATAATGAATCGCAAGCCGTTTTTGATTGAAGGGCCGAAGAGTAATAACGAAATAGTAAGTTTAGTTACGGAAAAAATTAAAAAGGAAAACTGGCACAAGGACCGCCTGAGTAAAATTATAATTGTTGATAAAAATAAGAGAGTGTTGGATTTAGTTTCTTTCCATGATCTTTTGCAGAAGGGAGATATAAGATCTAAACAGATTGGTGTGGTAGGTTTGGGCTATGTAGGTTTAACTTTGGCACTAACCTTGTCGGGTTTGGGTTTTAGGGTTAGAGGTTTCGATACCAATAAGAGAGTTATAAGATCTCTTAAAACCGGCCGGCCCCATTTTTTTGAGAATGGTTTAGAAGATATTCTCAAAAATAATCTTAACAAAAATTTTGAAATTGTTGATAATTTTGAAAATGCTGGTAACTGTGACGTTTATTTTATTGCTGTAGGTACGCCGCTATTCCCGAATAAAAAACCGGATTTGAAACACTTAAAATCGGCTAGCCAAATGGTAGGCCGAGTTCTAAAGATGGGGGACATTGTTATTTTACGCTCCACCGTGTCGGTGGGCACCACTCGTGATAGCATCATTCCCATTTTAGAAAAAGAATCTAAGCTTAAAGCCGGCGATGATTTTTTTGTGGCTTTTGCGCCGGAACGTACTGTGGAAGGCAAGGCTTTAGAAGAATTACGTCAACTGCCGCAGGTAATTGGGGGTTTGAACTGGGCTAGTGCCGATTTAGCTGTCAATATCTTCAATCATTTGACTCATTCCGTGGTCTTAGTGGATTCTTTGGAGGAAGCCGAGATGGTTAAATTGGTCAATAACACTTACAGAGATGTAGTTTTTTCCTTTGCCAATGAACTATCTCTTGTCTGCAATAAATTAGGTCTTAATACCCGTCGGGTTATTGAGGCGGCTAATCGTGGTTACGATCGCAGCCAAGTGCCAATGCCGAGCCCAGGGGTGGGTGGGGTGTGTTTGGAAAAAGATCCTTATATTTTTATTGAGAGCGCTAAAACTAAAAAATACCAACCGCTTTTAGTTAAAGATTCCCGAAAAATAAGCGAAGCGATGGTTAATTTTGTGGCTCAAGAAATACTAAAATCTGTAAAAGGTAAAAGCAGATCGAAAGTTTTTATCATGGGTTTGGCTTTTAAGGGTCGACCGGTAACTTCCGATGTTCGCGGGTCCACCGCTGTAAGTTTGATAGACCAAATAAAAAACCAAGTAGGTTCGGTTTACGGTTACGATCCAGCAGTTAATGTAAACGATATCAAAAAGAGTGGAGCAAGACCGGTAAAGAAACCAGCTGAGGGTTTTAGGAAAGCTGATGCGATTGTAGTTATGAACAACAATCCTGATTTTGAAAAGTTGGATATAAAAGGGTTACTAAAGTACTCAAACAAACCGTTGTTCTTTTTTGACACCTGGGCTATTTTTGAGTCAAATGACCTATCAAAATTAGAGGGGGTTATATATAAGCACCTGTGAGGTAACCCGTCGACCGCACTCAGGGTGCTCAATTTTAATAATTACTCACTTCGTTCGTAAATAAAATTGGCATGTACAAAAACTATAAAGTTTTAGGTTTGATAATGGCTCGGGGCGGATCTAAATCCATACCTAAGAAAAACATAAAATTATTGGATGGCAAACCACTTATTGTCCATACCATAGCCAAAGCCAAAGCGGCCAAATATATAGATCGTCTGATTTTATCTACCGACGACGCCGAGATTGCCGCAGTGGCCAAGAAGTATGGTTGCGAGGTTCCTTTTATACGTCCGGCCGGGTTGGCCGAAGATCATACACCTGATTACCCGGTGGTGGCGCATGCGATAGAATGGCTTTATAAAAACGAAAATTGGCAGCCGGAAATTATTGTACACCTAAGGCCTACAGGTCCATTAAGAACAAGTTGGCAGATAGACAAGGGCATTGAGCTCTTGGGTCTAAATAGACAAGCCGATTCAGTCAGGTCGGTCAACGAGCCTAATAAACCGCCGTATAAAATGTGGACTATCAGGGGTAAATACATGAAACCAATGTTTGGTTCCATTCCCGGCGTTAAAGAACCATTTAACGCGCCCAGGCAGATCCTGCCTAAGGTTTATGAGACCAATGCTAACTTGGGTGTTGTCTGGTTAAAAACAATTAAGCGCAAAAAAACAATAATCGGCAGTAAAGTCTTGCCGTTAGTGATCAATGAGGCTGTGGTTGATATTGATACTGAACATGATTTTTTTATAGCGGAGGCTATATTGAGAAGAAAAAAATTATGAACTCTTTTTTGATTACCGAACCCCAAGACTATTCTCCTCAAGCCCTCGCGATTTACAAAAAGCTGGGGCGAGTTT
>CAYHXG010000025.1:0-7319 GCA_964360575.1 uncultured Candidatus Saccharibacteria bacterium
ATTTCCGTAGAATCCGCGCAATGAATCAGTTTTCTTATCCTCAAAAAAAGGAGGACTAAAAAACTATCCCCGATGGTGTAAAAACCATTAGGGTTTTTAATTTTTTAAATGCATGCTTGCGTAGTCGATTGTTTTACCTAACTGGCCGAGTTCCAACTGGAAAACTCATCGGGGGTCATTATATTTTCTTACTTATCTTCTTACTTACCACCAAAAAGCCCACTTCCACTACCATGAGAATGCGATCGCATTCTCATGGTAGTGGAAGATAGTGATATAATATACAGTATAAATAGTACGTATATATGGGATTGGGTAAAGGAAAACACTTAAGTCGTTTAGGGTCGAATCAGCAAAAAATTTTATTGCTTCTTTCAGCTGGTATTGGTTTAAGTATGGCCAAGTCGCCAAGGCAATATTTTAAAGTACTTGAGGAGGCTGGATGGGAATGGAAAAACATAAATGAGCGTGCACTCAACAGCGCCATAAGATCTCTTTACAAATCTAGATTAGTCCGCGAACACGAAAACCCCGATGGTTCTTTAACTATGGTTTTAACTGATAAAGGTAAGAAGAAGGTTATTACCTTTAATATAGACAATATGACAATAAATAAGCCTAAAATCTGGGATAAGAAATGGCGGATGGTATTATTTGATATACCCGAGAAACATAAATCTGCCCGTGAAGCTCTTAGAGAGACTCTAAGGAAAATTGGTTTCCGAGAATATCAAAAGAGTGTTCTTATTCACCCTTACAACTGCCAAGATGAGGTCAGCTTTGTGGTGGAGTATTTTAACGTCCGTGCCTATGTTAGATTAGTTACGGCCACTGAGTTGGACAACGAGATTCATTTGAAGAAAATATTTAGTTTGTAAAACATTTGTATTACCATGAGAATGCGATCGCATTCTCATGGTAGTTGGTTTGTGTCGTTTGTACTGAATCACATCAAGTTATACTGATTGAATTAATAAAATATTCTTAAATCCAGCCATGCCTCTTCCTAGTATCTTTCACATGCTTGTGTTTTTGGAGGCGGTATTTAATAATAATTAACGATGATGAAACGGTATTATTTTTTGTTGGCTGCGGCGGCTATATTGGATTTGGCGGTTTTACCGTGGCTTTTCGGAGCAAGCTGGCTGCCTAAACTGGTTTTGGTACTGTTACCTTTTGGTTTTTTATTTTTAAATGGCCGCGATTTAAAAACTGTCTTTGTTTTGGCACTTATTTATTTGCGCGTGGTTAGCGAGTTTAATTTGGGCATACTCTTTTTGGCGTTAGTTTTATTTTTATTTTTTGAGAGATGGTTTTTAACCAATTTTTTTCACCGCTCCTCCTGGCAAACACTGGCACTTTCTGGTTTGGGTGTAGCCGTTTTTTATGCCGCTATTTTTGGTTTAAGTTTGTTATTTACCCCAACTGTTTTTATTTTTAGCGCCGGAGCGCTCGTGCCGGTTATAACTTCGGCGTTAGCTGCAGCTGGAGCCAGTTTTTTGCTTAATAAATTTTCTTAGCTAAACAAATGTTTAAAGGCAAGCGTTACCGTAAACCGAATTATCTAGAGGTTGACGAAATTTTTTTCGATTCCTATCAACTGGCCCAAAAAGATTTAAGGTGGGGCAATCGTATAGCTTTAGCCGTTTCTGAGAGCGCAATTAGAAAATTGGGTTATTTATTTTTTGGCTTTATAGCCATTGTTTTTTTAAGAGAACTTCAACTAGTTTTTTTTAAAGGCGAGCAATATTCGGCCGCGGCCGAAGCTAACTACATTAAAGAATTATGGGATCGTGCCCCCCGAGGCATAGTCTATGATTCTAACGGCCAGGCTTTAGTAAAAAATACTCTGTCGTTTAATTTAGTAATGATTCCGGCCGAACTGCCGCGCCAAAAAGAAGAGCAAGAAAAAATAGTAACGGCCCTGGCCCAACTATTAAAGGAAGATGTGGTTTTGGTAAAAGAAAGATTTAAAGATATAGATAGGTTTTCTTTTCGGCCAGTATTGGTGCTTGCGGATTTAAACCACGATGAATTTTTGGCCATGGAAACCAAGCTAGAAAACTTGCCGGGTTTGCGCCTGGAAGAAGATTTTAAGCGTGAATACCAAGGTCGCGGTGCCTTTAGCCATGTTTTGGGCTACACCGGCCGTGTTTCGTCTAAAGATGTAAAACAAAACCCTAGCTATCTTTTAACAGATGTTATTGGTAAAAATGGTTTAGAATTTCAATACGAAGAATTTTTGAAAGGTGATCACGGTGTAACTAAGCTAGAAAGCTACGCTTATGGTGGCATCGGCCGGCCGGTGGCCAGCCGCGAGGCGGTACCCGGGCATAACCTAAATTTATTTTTAGATGCCAATTTGCAATCGAAACTGACCGAGGTCTTAATTAATCATGTAGCGTCCGCGGGTTTAAGCCGGGCTGCCGCGGTGGCTATTGATCCTAAAAGTGGCGGCGTTTTAGCTTTGCAAAGTCTGCCTACTTTCGACAATAACATTTTTGGTTCGCGTTTGAGCCAGGAAACTTTTAAAAATCTTTTTGAAAGCAAAAGCCAACCGATGTTTAACCGGGCCATTGGCGGTTTGTACCCGCCCGGCTCCACTATAAAACCTTTTTTGGGTGTGGCTGCTTTAGAGGAAGGCATAGTGGACGATACCACTACTATTTTTGATTCTGGAGTTATAACTGTGGGCACGCAGGATTTTAGAGGTTGGAAGCCTCTTGGTGTAGTGGATGTTTATAAAGCTATCGCCATGTCTTCCAATATATTTTTTTATACCGTAGGCGGCGGGCATGGCAGCATTAAAGGTTTAGGGCCGGAAAGAATTGGCGAATATCTAAAAAGATTTGGCTTTTCTAAATTGAGCCAAATTGATTTACCAGGGGAATCGGCCGGCTTTATTCCGGATCCCGCCTGGAAACGTTTGGCCAAGCGCGAAGGTTGGTTTGTGGGCGATACCTACAACATGTCTATTGGCCAAGGTTTCATGCAAGTGACGCCCTTGCAACTAGCTTTGGCCACTGCGGCCGTTGCCAATAACGGTACTATTTTTAAGCCGCGAATGATAAAATCAATAAGCAAGACCGATGGTGAGAGCGTAAAAATTATTGAACCCGAGGTATTAAGCAAAAGTTTTGTAGATGCAAAAGCTTTAGCCATAATTAGAAAAGCTATGCATGAAACTGTGGTTTCCGGATCGGCGCGATCGTTAGCACACTTACCCGGAAGCGCCGGTGGTAAAACCGGCACAGCTCAAACCGGCGTGGGCAACAACACGCATGCTTGGTTTACTGTCTTTGCACCCTACGAAGACCCCAAAATAGCCTTGGCGATTGTAGTGGAGAACGGTGGCGAGGGTTCTAGCATAGCAGTGCCTATCGCGCGGGAAATTCTTGAGTGGTACATGGCAAGATAGGTCTTATAGGACCTATTGGACTTATATGATTTTTGACGGAAAACAGTTAGCCCAGAAAATTCTAGACAAGCTTAAAACCGAGACAGCCACTTGGACCAAAAAACCCAAGGTGGCCGTGGTTAGTTTTGGTAAGGAAAAAGAAAACTCTTCTTATATTCTGCAAAAAGAAAAAACAGCCAATTTTTTAGGTTTTGGTTTTAATCATTATCATTATAAAGAAAGCGATTTTCCAAAGGTTCGTGACTATGTAAATAAAATAGTCAAAATGGAAAATATTTCGGCTGTAGTGATGCAGCTGCCTTTACCCGAAGGAATTAGCCCCGCTCTTGTGAATGTTATTCCGGTAGCCAAGGATCCCGATTTACTGTCCGATAAAGCCGTGGGTATATTTTTTAACGAACGCTCATTGGTGGAGCCGCCTACGCCCGCGGCTATACTACACATACTAGACGAAGCTAAGATTAAAATTAAAAACAAAAAGGTAGTGGTTTTTGGCTTTGGCCGTTTGGTGGGACGATTTTTGGTGCCGATGTTATTAAAGCGAGGCGCTTTGGTTTCGATTGTGGAAAAAGATGCCGATTCAGCTAGTGTTTTGGAGTTAACCCTATCATCTGATATTATTATAAGCGCAACTGGTTCGCCTCGATCTATAACTGGGGACATGGTTAGGGCCAACACGGTTATTGTAGATGCCGGTTTTTCCATACTTGACGGCAAGATAGTAGGTGATGTAGACTACGATTCGGTTAAAGATAAAGTTTCTTTTATTACTCTTGTACCGGGCGGAGTGGGGCCGGTGGGCGTGGCTCAGCTTTTCTTGAATGTGACTAAGCTTTTCAAGCGACACCAATATACTAATGCATCCGAATTACGCGAATAAAATCTGTTTGTAAATTTGGGTGTGTTTGTAATCGGTGCCGTTTTATTTATGTCAACTAAATACGTTTCGCAGGAAGATTTAGAAAATTCTAAAAAAGAATTGCAAGAGTTAAGAACCGTTAAGCGCCAGGAGATTGCCAAGCGCATAGAGGAAGCTAAGTCGTTGGGTGATCTTTCCGAGAATGCCGAATATCTTGAATCCCGCGAAGCTCAAGCTTTTAACGAAGGTCGCATTAGAGAACTGGAAGAACTGGTTAAAAATGCTGTTATTATAGATGAAAATAAAAACAAAACCGGTGCCAAAACAACGGTAGAGGTGGGTGATACCATAGAGGTTAAAAACGAAAAGGGCGAAAAGATGACTTACACCATTGTAGGTTCTAACGGCACCGATCCCGCGCAAAATAAAATTTCCAATGAATCGCCCTTGGGCCGGGCTTTCCTTTTTAGAATTCCGGGTGAGGAGGTGGAAGCTATAACTCCGCGAGGGAAACTTAAATACAAGATTTTGGCAATCAAATAGCTCGTTTAGCGAGTTCAGAAAATCTATGATAAAATGAAGTTGATTTTGTTCTTTTTTGGCAAGTATAATATCCGAACCATGGTGGTTCGGATTTATAACCTAGGGGAGTAGTTGCTATGCGAATCGAAGCGATTCCCATGCAGCCAATCAAGCCGGGAGAAACTGTCCGTGTGCCATTGGCGGGCGGAGCCGTAGTTGAGGGCAAGGTACGAAGCACTGTCGGCCCCGCCCAGCCTGGAGACGAATATGTATGCATTGTAGATGTGCAGTTGCCCCTCCTCTTGAGTGATTTGAGGAGGACAGAGCAAGGCTAGCTAGGTCTGTACGGGCCGAGGAGAGAAACATCTCCCCGGCCTTTTTTTTGCCCAGTAAGACAACCCAGTAGTAGAGCATAGCTCACTACTGAGTAAACTTTGTATCAGTCAAAGCTTGCCCCGTAGTGTTCGCCCTAGGCGAACTGCTTCGGGGTTGCTCTACGAGGTTTTGACCAAAAAGCTTAAAAATACTAGAATTAGTCATTAGGATTTATTTAGAAATTACTTGTCCTGCGAAGCCCCGAATTATTCGAAGCGAAGTAGGAGATATTAGTAATTAGAAATTTTTTTAAGATGGCTTCACTGGAGGAATTAAGACAAATTAGATTAGCTAAGTTGAACGCTCTGTCCAACACGGGCAGTTATCCCTATCCAGCTCGTGTTAAGAAAGATTATCCTAATTCTTATGTTCACGAGTATTTTGATTCTTTAACTACTGCCACCGAATCAATTTTTTTGGCTGGGCGAGTTAAGGCTATCCGTTTGCACGGCCAGGCGGCTTTTTTGGATATTGAAGATGATACGGGCGAAGTTCAAATTTTTCTGCAAAAAGATCGTCTGGGTGAAGAAAAATTTAATTTGGTTGAGGCCAATATTGACCTTGGCGATTTTATAGAAGCCGGCGGCAGATTATTCAAAACTAAACAAGAGGCCAAAACTTTGGAGGTTGATAGTTTTAGAATTGTGGTTAAAGCTCTGCGGCCTTTGCCCGAAGAATGGTTCGGATTAAAAGATATAGAAGAGAGGTTGCGTCATCGCTATCTGGATTTGATATTAAATAAAGGTGTCAAAGAAGTTTTTCGCCGACGCTCACAACTTATTGCCGATATTAGAAAATTTTTAGCCAAAGAAGGCTTTATAGAAGTGGAAACACCAATTTTGCAACCCATGGCCGGTGGCGCTTTAGCTGAACCGTTTAAAACACATCTCAATGCTTTAAGTTTGGATATGTATTTGCGGGTGGCGCCGGAACTCTATCTAAAAAGATTGTTAGTGGGCGGGTTTGAAAAGATTTTTGAAATAGGCCGCTGTTTTAGAAACGAAGGTGTTAGCCCACAACATAATCCCGAATTCACCATGTTGGAACTTTATTGGGCTTACCAAGATTATAGGGGACTGATGAAGTTTACTAAAAAAATGCTCAAAAAGTGGATTCCGGGCCAATGGCAGGTTAAAGATTTTTCTCGTGTTTTTAAAGAAAAAACCGGCAAAAAATATACCGAGGTTGATCCAGCTGAACTAGATGATTTTTATAAAAAAGAGGTGAGATCTAAAATTGAAGGGCCGATGTTTTTGGTTCATTATCCCGAAAGTATAATGCCTTTGGCTAAACTAAAAGAAGATGATCCAAAATTGACAGAAAGTTTTCAGTTAATTGTTAAAGGCGTGGAAGTGGTGAAAGGATTTTCCGAAATGAACGATCCATTAATCCAGCGCCAACAAATGGAGCGTCAGGAAGAATCTTTTCGCGGCGGTAATAAAGCTGTGTCCCGTTTAGACGAAGATTTCTTGGAGGCGCTTGAATATGGTATGCCGCCCGCGGCCGGATGGGGTATTGGCCTAGATAGACTAGCGGCCCTGATTGGCGGAGAGAATAATATTAGAGATGTGATATTGTTTCCGTTTATGCGGCCAAGATAGCTTTTTAGCTTCTTAGGATATTAGCTTGTTAGGAAAAAAACTAAAAAGCTAGAAAGCTAAGAAGCTAATTGACTAAAAAGTGATTGATATTAAACTCCTTCGCGATAACCCAGATTTTATAAAAGAAGTCGTTCGCAGGAAGGGCTATAAACTTGATATTGATGAAATTGTAGATATAGATAAAAGAAGGCGCGAGTTGATTGGCGAAACAGAAGAATTGCGCCGCCAAGCCAAGGAAATTGCCAGCGCGGGCAAAGATACTTCAGAGTCAGACAAGGAAAAAGGCCGTAACTTAAAGGAAAAAATTAAAATAAAAGAAAAGGAACTGGAGGTGGTTGAGATTGATTTTTACGCCAAATTCGGGCAAATTCCCAATCCGGCTTTTGAAGAAACGCCCGAAGGCCACGGCGAAGTCGACAACAAAGAGTTAAGAGTGGTGGGCGAAAAACCGAAATTCGATTTTGAACCCAAAGATCATCTGGAACTAGCCGAAAAATTGGGGATTATAGATTTTGAAGCTGGGGCCAAGGTGGCCGGCAGCCAG
>CAYHXG010000026.1:0-7215 GCA_964360575.1 uncultured Candidatus Saccharibacteria bacterium
CAAAATCGGCAACTTTAGCCGAAATCCTTGTAGCCAAAATGTACCAATTTTACAGAGAAAGTAAAGAATTGGCTGGGGTGACATATTGGGATTAATTTGATTGTTTATGCTCTAATATGAGCAAAAACTATCTATACTTTCTGCCACTCTGCTACCACTTCCGTTAATCTTCCCTCAATAAATTCCTGAGTTAGATTTTCGTTTTCATTGAGGAATGGACGCATATCGCTAACTCCGTCAGTTTGTAGATTGTCTCCTTCTTTTCTTGCTTCAAAACTAAAAAATATTTTCTCCGTATTATGTCCATCTGGAGGATAAAGCCATCTGGTCGCTAGATCTTCCCAAGGCTTTTTTATTATTCCTTCTTCTAGCCATTGCCTTTGCTGTTCATTGCATTTCAAAGCAAGTGAATTCAGTATAATCCACCCGTGTCCACCTTCAAGTTGAATATTTAATTCCAATCGTAGCTGAACACCGGAGAATTTATCATCTGGATTATTCGGCCATTTTTTGACTTCAGAGTACCAACTAATTTGACTCCTGTCTGAACTTTTAGAATGCAATGATAAATTATTTTTTAGTGCAAAATTTTCTAAAGATTCGAATAATTCTTTTATGTCTAAAGCGACATCTTTCCTTTCTTGTGTCTCATCTTGTTTTTCGACGTGTAATTTATCATTCTCTACTTGATCTCCTTCGTTCTGCCAATTATTGCCCTCTATGTTCAGCATATATATTATAATTTAGTACAGATTCTATTTTCAGATTCTCTCCAAAGTAACATCTCTGTTTTTGCAGTCTAGAACCGCTTTGTAATCAAACTTAGATAAAAACCCTATACCCACTGCCGGCGTACCTTCGGAAATTATGACCTCCACGTCTTTTATTACATCTTCCATAGCAGATAGAGCTAAGGCAAATGGAGCATCAATAATCTGGCCGTTGGCAATTCCAACACGAGTAACCCCTATTGGCTCAAGACCTAATTCGGTTGCTATTTTAGGAGTAACTTTTAAATCGCTTGTAAAACCAGTATCCAAAAGAACAAAAGGCGTCTGCACGCCTTCGTCAGATGCAATCGCTACTGGTATTAATGGAATGTTTCCTACAAATCTACCTCTGATCATTTAGAAGTTTTATTCAAAAAATATTCAGCCAGTGTTTCAGCGGCGTCATAGCCAATCTTTACAAGATAGAAGAATTTATCTGGATGGCTTTCCTTTGCTTTAACTATCGCCTCAGCGCTGGTGTTTGCTAAATAGGCTTTGCCACTTTCAACCTCTATAGCCAAAAATCTACCATTCTCTTTGGGTTCGTAGTTAGACTTTATACCCTCATAGATTTGAGTTCCCTTGTCAGCTATTTCTTGGATATTGATGTTTTTTAACAAATCGTTGTTGTTAGACATAGTTTTAGATGTTAGCTGATCTATTAATTACTTACATCATATACCTGAAGGCAGATAAGTACCAAACGCTCGGTATGTATCATATATTATGGAGTTTTCCACAGAAAGAATGGAGAAGTTTCCTATATAGGAAAGTTGTTGTGCGGCGGGTAGGATTCGAACCTACGTAGGCACAAGGCCGCCTGATTTACAGTCAGGTACGATTGACCACTCCGTCACCGCCGCATTGTAATATATTTTCAATTAACCTCTTGAATTCATCACCACCCTTATAGCTCTTTATCTTTATCTTTTTCTCCCTCGCCATAGCAGAACTTCTTGAATCGTATATTTCATACTTAACAAGTCTTAGTGGTCTTATATTCCTAGTATATATACTGCTATTCCTAGTATATATACTGCCACCAGAATTATGCCTATCTATTCTCTTGTTCAAATCTGAAGTGTGGCCGATATAAAATCTCCCATTCTTCAAACTCCTTAATATATAAACATAATAAGACATAAGGCCGTCCCGCTTACAGCGGGATGAATTGACCACTCCGTCACCGCCGCATTATTTATTTTCCTAAATGAGCCTGGAGCCGGGATTGAACCGGCGACCTCGTCATTACCAATGACGTGCTCTGCCAACTGAGCTATCCAGGCCAAAAGCTAAACCAACCTCGATAAATAGTATCAAAGCTCAAGAGACTTATCAATAAAACTAAACCTTCCTCACTTTTATTTTTCTGGTTTTTTGTCTAGGTGACTTAGTTTCCCCAGCCGACGCTTGGGCTAATGTCGGCTCTACTTCATTTACAGATTTGTGCAAACCGTTACCTTCCTTATGCACCGTCCCACCCATCTCTAAAAGCTTGCTTATAACTACTTTATCTTTAGATCCCAGCTTAACCGACATCTTGAAAGCTTGCCGTGCTTCCATAGGTTTATTGTTTTCCAAGTAAAGCCAACCCAGACGCTTATAGGCCGAAACATCCTTGGGGTTATAAGCTAATTGATTTATTAACTGCTGTTCTTGTTTAACAAAAGACGTCTTTGATTCCGCCGCCATCTCTTCCAGATCCAAACTGTCCTCTTCTACCGAAGTCAATTCGGTTTTAAAGACTGCTTTCTTAATGTTGTCGGTAGAATTAGGCGCTATTTGAGCCGGTTCAATCGTAACCTCATTAGTTGCCATACTAGATTTATGATGTCTGATGTCGTTAAGCAGTCTGTTAAAAAAATTATCGGTTTTTAGGGAAGTTATTTTCATTTTATAGACTAGCTTAGTGGAAAGGTTTAAAGCTGTTTTTTTGGATTTTAAAGAAACTACGGCGAGCGCCCGCTCGTAAAAAGTCGGGCCAAAATCTTCTTGGGCCACAGCTTCATTCCAAGCATTAATGTCTTTGGGAATTTTTCTATAAACAACCCGACCGGCCAAAACCACACCCAGACCAACTAAAGATAATGGAATTAAAATAAATAACATGAAACATGGAACACGAAACATAAAGCACAATCCTTTTTTGGATCTTGTGTTTCATGATTCATGTTTTAAGATACATGATTAAATCTGGAATTTAACAAACTTGCCTACTTTAATATTCTCGCCCAACAAAGCCACTTTGGAGTGAATATATTCAGCTACGGTTTCAGTAGGATTTTTAATAAATTGAGCAGACAGTAATTCGGTTTCGTCTTGAGGATCCATAGCCACTATTTGCATAGCAAGATCATGTGCTAGTTCCTTAAAAACTGGGTTCCTAGCCACAAAATCGGTTTCGCACAAAACCTCCACCAAAGCGCCGCTCCGGCCGTCGGTGTGAATGTATGGCTCCACCAAACCTGCGTTAGTGGTACGAGCCGACTTTTTTTCGGCAATCTTAACACCCTGCTCCTTTAAGTATTGTTGAGCCTTATCAAAATCTCCGCCGGCGTTTTCTAAAGCTCTTTTACAATCCATCATAGAAACACCAGTAAGATCACGAAGTTTTTTAACTTGAAGACTGTCAATCACAAGATCATGGAACCTGAAACATGAAGCATGGAATCCAAAAAGGATTTATGCTTCAGCTTTCATGTCGCGAGATAGTTGCTGCTTAATTGTATCAAGAATCAACTTGAGAGACGATAGCGAATTGTTATTAGCCGGAATAGGGTAATCCAGCATATTAGGATCGGCGCTGGTGTCCACAATACCCACCACCTTCACTCCCGTTTTTCTAGCCTCTAAAATTGCGTATTTTTCTGCGCTGGCATCGGTTACAAAAATTGCTTGTGGCAAACTTTGCAAATTCTTGATTCCACCTAAACTTTGTTCTAATTTTTTAAGCTGGCGTTCGAAACTAAGCTGTTCTTTTTTGGTATATTTGGCAAGACCCCCTGTTTTAGATTTCTCTTCCAAATCCCTAAAATATTTTAACCTTTCTTTGATAACTTTAAAATTACTAAATAGCCCCCCAATCCATCGGCCAACCACATAAGGCATACCAAGTTCCCGAGCCATTTCACCTATTAAATCTTTACTTTGAACCCGGGCACCCACCCACAAAACTACACCACCGTTTTTGACTGTTTCAGCCAAAAATTTGGATGCTTCATACAATTTCTCCACAGTCTTCGTAACATCTATAATGTGAAGGCTATTGCGCACGCCAAAAACAAATGGAGCCATCTTAGGGTTCCATTTGGACTTCTTGTGCCCAATATGAGCACCAGCCTGCATTAAATCTTGAGCTGTAATCATTGTTAGCAAAACAACATTAACAAAAAGAGTAGCTGTTGTCAAAACCTAGTCAATCTGCTAAACTGAAGCCTAATAAAAATTCATGTGGGCGCTTTCGTGTTTCGCGAGTGCGGAGCGCGAGCGAGCGCTTTTCGTATGCTATGAAAACCGACATCCACCCTAAATATTTCCCTAGCACCCAAGTAAAATGCGCCTGCGGTAACACGTTCAAAGTAGGTTCCACCAAAGAACACATTGGGGTGGAGATTTGCTATGCCTGCCATCCTTTTTATACTGGTAAACAGAAACTGGTGGACACCGCCGGTCGAGTAGAAAAATTCAAAACGCGACTCTCTAAAAAAGCCTCCGCGACAACTCCTAAAAAATCCAGAAAAACCAATAAACCCCGCCCTTGAGATTCTTTGAATTCCAATACAAACCCAAAGGCCAGACCTTGGAGAAGTTTTCTAGTTCCAGTTAATCAGTTCGAGTTTTATAGTTAAGAACTAAAAACTTAAACTACCAACTAAAACCAAAAACCATTAACTAACAACTAAAATGGAATCCTCTTCAGTTATAATAGAAATCCGGCCCGGGGCTGGCGGCGATGAAGCCGGTCTTTTTGCCGGCGATCTTTTTAAAATGTACAAAAATTACGCCGCTAAAAAGGGTTTGGCCGTAACTGTTTTAGACTCAACTATAACATCGGTGGGTGGCCTAAAAGAAATTTCTTTTGAAGTTGCTGGGCCTGGCGCCTACGATTTATACAAACAAGAAGCTGGAGTGCATCGCGTCCAACGCGTACCTAAAACCGAAAAAAGTGGCCGAGTGCATACCTCCACCGTATCGGTAGCGGTGTTAAAAAAAGCTACAGAAAAAGATATTCAAATAAACTCGAGTGATTTAAGAATAGAATTTTTCCGATCCTCCGGCCCAGGCGGACAAAACGTTAACAAGCGCGAAACTGCGGTCAGAATAATCCATATTCCCACCGGTACCGTGGTCACCGCTCAAACCGAACGCGGCCAAGAAGCCAATAAACAATTCGCCCTTTCTATTTTAAGAAGCAAGGTTTTAGAAGAAAAAGAAAGACGCGAGGACTTAAAAATACAACACGAAAGAAAAACTCAAATTGGCACGGCCGATAGATCCGAAAAAATCAGAACCTATAACTTCCCCCAAGATCGCATCACCGATCACCGTATAAAAAAAAGCTGGAGCCAAATAGATAAAGTTTTAGACGGCAACATGGACCCGATTACAAAATCGTTCGCCAAAGCCGGCGATAACAACTAAACTCATATGATTGAAGTCCGACTTCAATCAATACCTAGGTTTCTGTTTTTTGGAAACTACCTCGTTAATAACTTCCCATACTCCATCGTTTGTTAAATCCGCCGTACCAATATCCACCTTGGTTTCTAATATCTCCTTTATAATGCCGAGCGCTTTAGTTACCTTGTCTTTATAAACAGAGTGCCGGCTATCCACGCTCTCTCTATCGAATAGATCTAAATACATTTCGAGCTGTAGACGCATCTCTTCTAAAAAAACTCTCTGAGCCGGATGATTTTGCATTTCCAACATTTTTTCACGGGTTAAAGCCTTGATTGTTTCTGTTCTCTCTTGGCGTTTTAACTTAATCAATTGAGCGTAAAGACCCATCAAGCGATCGCAATCCTCGCCATCCATACCAATAACTACCGGAACAATTGCTTCCAAGCGGCCCTTAAAATCAGCCGCTTGCGATTCAAAGTATTTAACTTCGGCCGGCGGTCGGCCGCCTACAACCTTTTCTATGTTTCTAGATACTTTTCTTTCAACAGTAGCCATATCGGCTTTCATAGAAGCGTCAATGCCTAAAGCTATCCTTTCTGGATTTTCCTCTTCGTCCACGCTAAACTCCACCACCGCGTCAACTCCATTAAAAAAGTCGTCGTACTCTGTGGTGCGCGCTAAAATAGCATTAGGGCCAAACCAATCGTTAAGTTCTACTTGGTCACCAACTATAATTTCTAAAGCATCACTTCTTCTTTTGCCTTGTTCTATTTTATCTCTTTCAAGAAAATTTAGATGATCCAATTCTTGGGCTATCTTATCCTTAACACGCGTTAGTTCTCGAGTGTCTCTTTCTATTTCTTTTGCATCAAAAACATCTGCAAAGCCTTCTGGTTGCGGCCGCGCCTCGCTTTCACTGCGTAAAATCAAATCTACCACCGCTTTTCTTTCTCCCGAAGAATCAAAATATCTTTCACCACGATTTTCCATACACAAACTATAGCACCACATCAATTGCTTGAAAAGAAAATCCCGCACCTTCCTTGAAAAAGGTGCGGGGTTAGAAAACTATCGACGATTTTTTGACGAGACGAGGTCGGGCAGGTGAACCTCGCCCAGCGCCCGACCTTTCCGCTCTTGCTCTTGGCGCGAAATAACCGGTTCCAAATCTATGAGCTTAAACGGCACACCATCGAAACCCAGCGATACTTTCTTTGTCTTGGCCTCCCGCTTTCGTCGCTTGGTCTTTTTCTCGGACACAAAAACCTCCTTTCAGGTGTGAACCGAAACCACGATGGCTTCGGATAAAATCAAATTTCTGGTTTCCGTTAAAATCACCACAAAACCTTCGAAACTAAACCGGCCGCCAGAGTGCAGACGAATCTGCTTTTCTCTGGGAAGATCAAGAAAACATTTACCATCTTGGTAAAAACATTGGCAACCATTTAAGACCAAGATGGCGTGAACAGCTTTCTGCCAAAAAGGAAAGGCCAGACTTTCCAGTTGCTCTGGCGGAGCAAAAAGAGTTTGTCTCGCGGCTTCTTGGAGAAATTCCCGATATGTAATAACTTCCCTTGATTCTCGCAATTTTATCTCCTTTTTTGATAAGTTAAAAGAACTGTTTATTCCAGAGATTTGAGTATAATATATTTTAAAATATATGTAAACAGATGATTGCTTTCGTATGAACGGTATCTACCAATGTTAACAAATTTTAGCGATCGCTTGATTATATTAACATTATTTCTTGTTTTTGAATTTTTATTCTTATTTTTATCTTAACAAACTTCTTACGATCGTGAACTGATTGTTAAGATTGAAA
>CAYHXG010000027.1:0-7049 GCA_964360575.1 uncultured Candidatus Saccharibacteria bacterium
AATTGCAGATCAAAGTGGCCGAAGGTTTGGTAGGAATAGATGTTGTATATGATCACAGGCGAAAAGATAATTAAAGCGAGCAGAATGGCCCAAGCATAAGGTCCGACCTTCCCGGAAGGTCGGACCTTGAATATTATTATGTAAATCAGATAAACCGGAATCAGAAATATGGCGATATATTTAGTCAGCATGGCGAGGCCAAAGGTTAAGCCAAAATGCCACCAATATTTTTTATCACCGAGAAAGTTTAGGAAGTAATAAATATTGAGCGCGATAAAAAAGAACAAAACCGATTCCATCATGGCGAGGCGGGAGACGGAGACGGCGGCAAAACTAACAGCGCCCAAAAAGGGGGCTATTAGGGTTTTTAAGGTCTGACCTTCATAATTCTTAAGGTCAGACCTTGGGGAGAGTTCTTTTGAAATTAAATAGATTAAATAAACAAAGCCAATGCCAAAAATAGCCGAAGGTAAACGCGAAACAAAAAGCGAGTCGCCGAATACGGCAAAGAAAATATGCTGGATCAAAAAGAATAAAGGCGGGTGATCGTGGAAAGAGAGTTTGGTCCAGAAAGGTAAGCCCTCCGATTCACTCTGCTCGCCATTTGCAAGCCCTCCTTCGCCGAGGCTACGAAGGGCAATGGTTCGACTATGCTCACCATCTACGAGCCACTGCACTGGGGTGGTTTGGAAAGGACTTTCCAAATAATCCAACCAGCCGATGGAGCGGAAAGAATATAAACCTTCGTCAAAAATTAATTCATCAGAGCCTAACCCCCATAAACGCAAAAAAGCGGCTAGGAAAAGTATGAAAGTTAAGACCAGGTGGTGGTTGATTCTCATTTACCAATAATAACGCAAACCTCCCCGAAGTCGCAGAGAGGGGAGTTTTGCTGTCTTTCTTATGTTATACTTTTTTCCATGAAATCCGTGGAAGGCATAATTTTAAAGAAAACGCCGCGGCGGGAAGCTGATGTTATTGTTACGCTTTATACCCGGGAGCACGGTTTAATGGAATTGGTGGCCAAAAGCGCGCGCAAGCAGGAGGCTAAATTAAAAGCCGGTTTGGATTTGTTTAATCATGTGGAAGTTTTTTACGTGCCGGCCAGGCGCTGGCCCATCGCCACTGATTTTAAAATCAAAAATGATTTTAAGTGGGTTAAAAATGAAATCAAGCGTCTGAAGCTAGCTTCTTTTTTGGCTTATGTTATAAACCGGGTGTTTGAGCCGGGTTTAGCCGACCCGGCCGTGTGGCACAGTGTTCTAAACTATTTTAACACCATTAACCGTTCCGATCTCGCTCGGGAAAATATGAGAGACGTTGTATATTTATGGTGCCACGACATTCTGGTTTTGAACGGTCTTGACCCCAAATCGCCTGATTTTAAGCCCATGGCCGGAGCCGAACTTAAAAAAAAGACACAAGACTTATTTCTGCATCACTTTGGCATCGCTATTGACTTATGATGTGCAGTATGATACGCTGTAGATAGTACCTAAAAATCGCTAAAAGCGTATAAAAACCGCGGTCCCGACGGCCTCGGGATAATTCATACCTATAGGAGGTGCGCGATGGAAACCATCGTGAGCCGCAATCTGTCGGTGCATAAGGAACACGAGGTGCTCTTGAAGCTCGAGATGGCAGGTCTTAACGATAAACTTGCCCAGAGAGTCATTGACTCAAAAGGTAACGACCTTGCTGTGAAAGTGGTGAGGTTAATCAGTAACGGCGGTTTTGAAGCGACGACGAGCCAAAGGCGCGCCCGCGAAATCATGAACCGCAACTTCTTCGGCGTGGAGGAGGCCATTCAGCACCTAGGGGTCAATCCCACGAAACAGCAGGTCGCTGCCCTCTCGGAGATTCCCCACAGCGAAGCCGTGCTGAACGAGTGCAAAGAAACACACACCCTCGCCGCTGTCTTCCCTCTGTCCATTCTGGACATCCGTGGCAAGGTCAAGGACCGGTCTCTGTTCTACCAGCAAGACTGGTACGACAAAGAAGCCTTCGCCCAGGAAAAAGGCGAAGTCGGCTGGCAACTCGTCCGCAAGACACCAGTGGATAATTCCACGTCCAAAACATGGGAAGAACAGCAAACACTGCTCGTTGAAGACGAAGAGACGCCCACTGCCAGAGTAGTAGTTTATACCATTATCGGCCATTTCCTCTCAACAGGCGAACGCCTATTTGAGAGTGTCTATGTCCGGTGTTCTAGTCTTGGTTCGGACGGCTACCGCGTCCTTGTCGGCCGCTTTGGTCAGCTCGGTCTCCGTATCGGCAGCTTCTGGGTCGCTCGCCGGTACGGCTCTCTCGGTTTAGCTTCCTCTCGGAAGTTCCAAAACTGAAGTTTGAGTCTAGAAAAATTGGTCTTTTTGACCCTTTGGACATCGAAATTTGTTCAGAGGGTCTTTTTTATTTAACATAAAATTGCTATTCTTAAATATAAATAAAATGAAAAGAGTTCCAATTCCAACCAACCAACCAACCAACCAACCAACCAACCAACCAACATAGTTTTTTAGTTGTAAGTATTTTTTTATTTTCTTATGTCCGCTAGTTAAAGCGGATTTTCTTTTTTGTTAAGCCAAAATAAATTTTTAATTTCTTGCGACAATTTATAGCTATCGGCGTGAGAAAGTACGCCTAGATATGAGTTTAACGATTGTTCGGGAACACCTTTTTGTATTTTTTCAATTATTCTTTCTTTTGTTTTGGTGCGCAAAATGCGGTGGTGAGGGAATTGAACGTAACCCAGAAAATCTGTCCCCTGATGGTATTTTCGCAAAATGATTTTATTAGGGTGCAGTTGCAGTTTTAGGTTTGTATTTAAGAATTCTTGGATTTGACTAAGCCACTGCTTTAATTTTTCTAGATCGTTATAAATAATTACAAAATCATCCGTGTATCTGATGTAAAAAGGAATTTTCAGATTGTGTTTTATGTATTGGTCCAGATTATTCAAATAAATATTGGCGAATAATTGGCTGGTTAAGTTGCCGATGGGCAAGCCAAATTTAAAACTTTCTATGATTTCTCTGACTAAAAATATTACTTTTTCATCGTGTATTTTTTGTTTAATAATGTTTAATAAAGTATCGTGGTTAACCGATTGAAAAAACTTTTTAATATCGCATTTTAGTATAAAGCATGGTTTACAATTGTTTTGGCTTATTTTTCTTAAAATTTTTCGCAAGCGGTTTACGCTTTTGTGAGTGCCTTTGTTTTTTCTGCAGGAATAAGAATTATAAATAAAAGTTTTTTCAAAAATAGGATTGAGAATGTTAAAAACCGCATGATGCACCAGTCTGTCTCTAACCAACGCTTTGTGGATATGTCTTGGTTTGGGATCGGTTACATAAAAATCGGTGTAATGGCCATGTTTGTAGGTTTGGTTTTTTAGTTCACGATATAGACATAAAATATTTTCTTCCAGCTTGTATTCGAACCGCATAATGTCTTTCCTTTTTTGTTTGTCTTTTTTAAATTTCTCCCAAGCCATGAACAGATTTTCTAAAGAAATTATCTGTTCAAATATATTTTGATAGATTTTCATGGATAGTTTTGATATTCCAATATTCAAAAAGACCTACGATTTATACAAGGAATTTTATACCTGTCTAAAAAGTTTTCCTAAGCAGGATAAGTATTCATTGGGCGAGAAATGTAACCTAATTTTGATTGAAATAATGGGATATTTATTGGAAATAGGCAATCTGGAAAAAACAAAAAGGTTATTATATCTAGAAAAGGTCAGCATTAAACTAAATCTTTTTAGGGTTTATATCCGTTTAGCTAAGGATATTAAAGTTTTAGAGAATAAAAAATATATTTTAATTCAAGAAATCACTGACGAGATAGGGCGGATGTTGGGCGGTTGGATTAGATCATCTAAATCTTATTAAAATAAACAAAGAATCTTTTTAGAAAGATTCTTTGTTGGCAGATGGAAGTTCGAGAGGAAGCTAAACCGAGATTGTCGTTTCGGTTATCGTCCCAGTTGTTGTTGACATTGAAACCGTTCTGATCAAAGTTGCCGACATTGACGCGGTTGCCGTCCGAATCAAGAATTTGCTTGTTTCCATCCATTATCACCGGAGAGCTTGAAATTTTAGTTTCTTCTCCCCTGAATTTTATTCGGGAGCATCCGCCTTTGGCGGAATCTCCGCTAGAAACAAACAAGAAGTTCCATCTCCATTTTAGTCCGCACTCTATTAAACCCCATAAGGTTTAATACTCTGGCGGTTATCCAGCCGCCGCTAAAGCTTGGGCGGGCAGGCAAAAACGAGATATTCCGCGAGCTTGAGCCGTAACCCAAACTGCATTAGCGGGATATTTTCATTATAGCATGGCAATTTTGGGGTTAATTGGGCCAAACTGATATAATATAAGTATATTTATGCCAGACCTAGAAGAACTTCAAAAGAAACTATATAATCCCGAAAAACCGTCTTTGCCAGAGGTGAAACCGGAGCCGGTTTCGGTGGAGTCACCCATTGTGCCTGTGCCGCCGCCAGTTGACGATACGTTGTCGCCGGCTGTGTGGAGAAAAATATTTTTGGGTGCTGCGGTTTTTCTTTTGCTTGCGGCCACTGTGGCCGTCTACATATTTTTTAGAGGTTTTTACGCCTTTAGAAAAGATCAAATCGAGCTAAAACTTACGGGTTCGGCTGAAGTAACGGCCGGTGAGATTGCGGTTTGGAAACTAAGCTTGGTTAACAAAAACGAGACCGAACTAAAAGATGGCGAATTAACTTTTCAATTTCCAGATTTCTCCAAACCGGAAGTTTCACTATCTGAAACATCGGAATTTAAATCGAGTTCACTAAAGCAAGTTATAGCTATAAATGAATTAAAGCCCGGTGGGCTTTACGAGAGAGAATTTAAAGCGGCTCTCTATGGCGGAGAAAACTTTGAACGCAAAGCTCAGGCGGTGTTTAAGTTTAAACCGTCCTCGGGCAATATTGTTTTTGAATCGGTAGCCACGGCCGTTACTAAAATAACTTCTTTTCCGGTAACTTTAACCATAGAAACCTCGCCCGAAACTGTTTCGGGTGAAGAGGTGACGGTGGCTTTTAAACTAAAAAACGAGAGCGAGAAAAGTTTTCAAAATACAAGAATCCGGCTAGAATTGCCGTCCGGTTTTAGATCAACCCAAACATCGGAAAAATTGTCCGACTTCAATAACATTTGGCAACTAGCGGAGGTTTTACCTCAAGAATCAAAAGAACTTACTGTTAAGGGTATAGTTATTGGTTTAGAGGGCGAGAAAAAATTTTTTAGAGCTTTTGTGGAGGGTCTGGAGGGCGCCAGTTGGAAAATTTATAAAGAAGTTAGCAATGAATTAAAGTTGACCATGCCGCCTCTCGCTCTATATTTAAATACTAACCCCGATGGCACAAGTTCGGCGCGTCCGGGCGAAACTATAGGTTATAAACTGGTTTGGCAGAATAATTTAGATATTCCCATTGCTAATCTTACGCTCAAGATAAATTTCGAAAGTGATAATTTTGATCTAACTTCACTCCAACCGGCAGTGGGTCTAAACGCTGCGGCCAAAACCTTAACTTTAAGTAAAGACAGCTATCCTAAATTTTTTGGACTCCAGCCTTTAGAGAGAGGGGAATTGACTTTACGCGTTAAAGTTAAGGAGAAAATATCGGGCGAGCTCAAATTACCGCTCTCGGTCAACATGGAATCTACCACCAAACCCGAGGGTCTGGCTATTTCCAAAATCTCGGCGAGCCAGAATTTAACTTTAGAAATTAAGAGTGGGGAATAAATAAAATGACAGATTCAATAGATAAAATAGTCTCTTTGTGTAAACGTCGGGGGTTTATTTACCCCGGCAGTGAAATCTATGGAGGACTAGCCAACAGTTGGGATTATGGGCCTTTGGGCGTGGAACTAAAAAACAACATTAAAAAACTGTGGTGGAGCAAGTTTGTGCATGGCCGAGACGATGTGGTTGGCCTAGACGCGGCTTTAATAATGAACTCAAAAGTTTGGGAAGCCAGCGGGCACCTTTCCAATTTTAATGATCCTCTTAAGGAGTGCCCCAAGTGCCATATGAGATTTAGGGCAGATGAGGAACAAGAAATCACAAATTACAAATCACAAATTACAAACAAATCCGAAGCACGAAATCCGAAATCCGAAACAAACAACAAATTGCAAAACAAATGTCCAAATTGCGGGGGGGATCTTACCGAAGCGAAGCAGTTTAATTTAATGCTAAAGACTTTTTTGGGGCCCTCGGAGGATTCAGCAAACACTGTTTATTTTCGGCCGGAAACAGCCCAAGCCATGTTTGTTAATTTTAAAAATGTTTTGGATACTACCCGCAAAACCATTCCCTTTGGCATTGCTCAAACAGGCAAAGCCTTTAGAAACGAAATTACACCGGGCAACTTTATTTTCAGAACCCGCGAGTTTGAACAAATGGAAATTGAATATTTTATTAAAAAAGAAAACTGGCAGGAAAGTTTTGAACATTGGCGCAAAGAAATGTTGGGTTGGATGGAGGATATCGGTGTAGATCTAAAGCACGTTCACGAAATAGAAATTCCAGCCGAAGACAGAGCTCATTATTCCAAACGTACCATAGACTTTGAATTTGATTTTCCTTTTGGCAGAAAAGAACTTTATGGTTTGGCTTACCGCGCCGATTATGATTTAAGAAATCACGAAAAAGTTTCCGGTCAAAGCTTAAAATATCGCGAACCCGCTCCGACGCCTGAAGAGGGTCGGAGTCCCGACCAAAGCGTCGGGAAAGAATACTGGCCCCACGTGATTGAACCCACTTGGGGCGTGGACAGGTCGGTCCTAGCAGTTTTATGCAGCGCTTACGACGATAGCGATAAAGATAGAATTGTGTTAAAACTGAAACCTAGTTTAGCGCCCTATAAAGTGGCCGTTTTTCCTTTGGTAAAAAACAAACCCGATCTAGTAAAAAAGGCGAGAGAAATCTATCTTAATCTAAAAGCTAACTCCTGCGGCCTAAACCCTATCTTTGATGATCGCGGCAATGTGGGCAAGCGCTATTACAGCCAAGA
>CAYHXG010000028.1:0-6938 GCA_964360575.1 uncultured Candidatus Saccharibacteria bacterium
TTATGCGTTTCAGAACTGCGAATGGCCGGCAGTTTTCGCTGCTGAGGAGCAATATTTAAAGTCAATTGGGCCTTGGCTTCTTCCTTTTTAACTTTCTTAGTGCTTAAAGGTTGAGCCGCTTTGCAACCATCACGATAAACCGCAAAAGCTTTTAAACCAAGCTTCCAACCCATCATATAAGCGTCTTGAATTTCTTCTACAGTGATTTCTTCGGGCATATTAAATGTTTTAGATATGGCGCCCGATATAAACGACTGAACTGCCGCCACCATTCTAACATGCCCCTGCCAGTGGATAGCTCGCGTACCGGCCGCCGGTTTAACCGCGCAATCAAAAACGGTAAGATGTTCCTCTTTTAGTGCCGGCGCACCTTCCACCACTCCTTTCTCTTCTATGTGTTTCATTATTTCATCACTTTGGCGCGAAGAGTAACCCAGCTTTTTTAAAGCAACAGGAATAGTGTCGGCTACAAATTTCATATAGCCACCACCCACAAGCTGTTTGTATACGAGTGGAGCAAACAATGGCTCTACACCGGTGCAAGCACAATCCATCATTAAAGCAATAGTACCCGTAGGTGCAATAACCGTAACTTGGGAATTTCTGACGCCGTGTTTTTTGGCTAAATTAAATGCCTCTACCCAAACTTCGCCCGCGGCCGCGTAAAGTTTTTTATCGTCAAGCACTTTAGAGTTGATTTCTTTGGTTTTATCGCGGTGCATACCAATAACTTTTAACTGTGGCTCTTTGTTTACAACGTAACCGCTATAAGCGCCTAGTTTAGATGCCATAACTGCCGATAACCGATAAGCCTCACCAGACATTAACGCAGTAATGGCGCCCGCCCAAGCCCGAGCCGGTTCCGAATCGTAAGCCAGAGCCTTAGCCATTAACAAACCACCTAGGTTGGTAAAACCCAAACCGAGTTCACGAAAAGCATGAGCGGTTTCTTCTATTTTGGGCGTGGGATACGAAGAATACCCCACAATAATTTCCTGCGCTAAAATCATAACATCAACCGCTTGGATAAAATCTTTCACCTTAAACAAGCCGTCTTCGTTTAAAAAGTGGATCAAATTGATAGAGGCAAGATTACAGGCCGAATTATCCAAATGCATGTATTCACTGCAAGGATTGCAACCGTTAATAGGCCCAGTGTTAGACGCAGTGTGCCATTTATCTATAGTGGTTTTGTAATGCACACCAGGATCAGCGCATTCCCAGGCGGCTTTAGAAACTTCGTGCATAAGTTCGCGAGCTTTAAAAGTGTCGGCCACTTTGCCTGTGGTAATAAATTTAGTTTGCCATTCTTTGTCGTCTTCCACCGCTTTTAAAAATTCATCGGAGAGCCGTACGGAATTGTTGGCATTTTGAAACTGGATAGAAGCCCAAGCCGGTTCGTTAAGATTTTGCATATTGTAGCCCGCCGCCATGAAGGCCCGCACTTTTTTCTCTTCTTCGGCTTTGCAACGAATAAATTCCATCACATCGGGGTGGTCTATGTTTAAAAGCACCATTTTAGCGGCGCGGCGCGTGGCCCCGCCCGATTTTATCATGCCGGCCACCGAATCGGCCCCGCGCATAAACGAAACCGGCCCCGAAGAATAGCCGCCATGCGATAAAGGTTCTTTGGACGATCTTAATTTAGATAAATTCACACCAGCACCCGAACCACCCTTAAAAATCATAGCTTCGGTATGGATCCAATCCATAATGGATTCCATATTGTCGTCGGCGCTTAAAATAAAGCAAGCACTGCACTGGGGTTTTTCTCTTATACCCACATTAAACCAGACCGGGCTGTTAAAAGCGGCCTTTTGGTAAACCAAAAGATGAGTTAGTTCATCTTCAAAAGTTTTAGCTTCGTTTTTAGTGTTAAAATATCCACCAGTTTCGCCCCACAAAGCAATATTTTTTGCCACGCGGTTAATCATTTGCTTAACCGATGTCTCGCGCTTATCGCCCGAACCTCGAAAATACTTAGCGCCGGCAATGCTCGCCGCGTTGTGCGACCAAAACTTAGGAAATTCCAAACCCTTGGCATCCACCAGTGTGCCCTGCGGCCCAGAAATTTTTATCTCGCGCTTCTCCCATTTAAATTCGTCGTAGGGGTGAACATTGGGCTTGGTAAAATAGCGCCTGACCAAAGAGATGCTACCAACCGAGGCATTTTTGCGGTGAGCATTCCCACTAAACTTTGTTGGTAAGACCTTTTTTTTGGCCACACGAGAAACCTTTTTCATTGTTTTGATGCCAAGCCCTGTTGCGTGACTCGGTTTTTTAGAGAGTGTTTTGCAAAGCAAAACACTTCACCGAGACTCTGCAACGGGGAAATTCGACTCTTTTGCAATCAGACGACCCGAATTAAAAACCTCTGGACTAAAAACAGCCAGAGACTTTAAACTTCAAGACTAATTACAAAAAATCCGAACCGCATTTTTTTAGACCTTAATTACTACTCTATTTTACACCCATAACTTTCAAAAGAGAAAAAACACCTCTTATCCACAGCTCCCAACTTTACCTGCGAGTTTTCGAGCAGTTGTAAAGTTGAGGATCCCGAGGCTTGGCGAGAGATACCGTAACACACACCTACAATAAATCTTGACAAAAAAACATAAACAACTAACCTACTATCACAATAAGCTCTTTCATAAAAAGGAGGCCCGCTTATGCGAAAAAGAGATTGGCTCACCGTTCTGCCGCTCGGTTTAATTTACGCTCTGGGTTTCGCGCTCACCAAGATCAATGAGGCCATTGGCTTCTATGTTTGGGCCGGAGCCTTCGCCGTTTGGGTAGTCGCCGCCAACGTTTTAAGGACGCCCAACACTTCTTCCACTTCTTCCGATGAGGTCGCGCATCCAGAAAGAGAACACGCCCCAACTCAAGAATTAGACGAGGAGGTAATCACTTTGTCGGGTTAAACGCCGGTCCGGATCGGACCGGCAAACACCCGCCCGGAAAAATTCCGCGGCGGGTGTTTTTATTTTATTATAAAAATTAACGTCAACAAATATTGCCCGATCGGACACCTATTATCGACAATATGTTAGACCTTGGAGGTTTAACATTCAGGTTTAACATTCACTGCTTGACTCCAGAACCAAACCCACAGCCTCTTTTAGGTTTTCTTTAAGACCTTTTAGTGTACGGGCTTGGGAATTAGCCCCCGGAACCTCTTCTACCCAACCCACATACCACTTGCCTCTTTTCTTATAAGCCAGAGTAAATTCTTTTTTCATACAAAATACTACTTCATCTTCCGCCTTATAAACGCCGGAACTTCAAATTCATCGTCGGTATCTTCTTCGCTTAACGAAGACACTTGGGTTTCAAAAGACTTATTTTGAGGTTTTATCGTTTTTAAAAAGACCGACTCGGCCATTTCATCCTTTTTAGAACTTAGAGAAGCTTCTTTGGTTTTTAAAAAAGAGCTCACATCCTGCAACAAAGATTTACCACCCGCAGCCTCGGTGCTAAAACCGGTGGCCACCACCGTAACCTTTATTTCGCCTTTTTTAAGTTTATCATCGAGCACCGCACCAAAAATCACCTTAGCATCGCGGTCTATCGACTCGGTAATAATCTGGGCAGCTTCATTAACCTCGCTCATTGAAAGATCCGGCCCCCCCGAAATGTTAAATAAAACACCTTTAGCCCCGTTTATAGAAACCTCAAGCAGTGGTGAATTGATGGCCGCGCGAGCCGCTTCTTGAGCCCTGTCTTCACCACTAGCTCGGCCAATACCCATCAAAGCCGAGCCGGCGTCTTTCATAATGGCTTTAACATCGGCAAAGTCCACATTCACAATACCGGGCATGGTAATTAAATCGGAAATACCTTGGACGGCCTGGCGCAAAACATCATCTACAATTTCAAAAGAATTTATTAAAGAAGTTTTGCGGTCAATTATGGTAAGCAAGCGGTCGTTGGGAATAGTTATCATAGTATCAACCCGTTCCTTGAGTTCCTCTATACCCGCTTCAGCAATGCGATTTCTCTGCAAGCCCTCAAAAGAAAAAGGACGAGTTATAACCGCCACGGTTAAAGCCCCGCTCTCTTTAGCGGCTTCGGCCACTATGGGTGCGGCTCCAGTACCTGTGCCACCGCCCATACCGCAAGTAATAAACACCATGTCGGAACCACGCAAAGCCTCTTCTATTTCTTCGCGGCTTTCTTCGGCCGCCTGGCGGCCGATATCCGGGTTCATGCCTGCACCCAAACCCCGCGTGGTAGTTTTACCCACATGAATTTTACGCGGCGCTTGGCAGTGGTGCAAAGCTTGGGCGTCGGTGTTAACCGCCACAAAATCCACACCCTGAATGCGCGAAGCCATCATTCGGTGTATAGCCGAACCACCCGAACCACCCACACCCACCACTTTTATTCTGGCAAAAGTTTCTACGTCTGGCTTGATTTGGGGCATAATTCGTCTGCACGCGTAGCGAGAAGCTACGAATTATTACCCTGTTAGTGAGTTTCCGATTTGTATTCCTGATGTCGAAAGCATCTTTCGGAAACTCTACTACGGGGCATTCTGTCAACTAAAAACTAACAACTAACAACCAAAAACTGATTTATAGGATTATAGCGCCACTTAGAAAATACGCAACCCCGATGGCCAGCCGCCATATCAATCCGGTGAAACTAAATCTACGGTATCAACTCCGAAAACCAATCTTTAACTTTCTGCCATAAACCTTCGCCCGACAGAGTCTCCAAAGAATTGGCGCGTTCCTTTCTTTTTTCCTCATTATCATATTCATAAAGCAAAACTCCAGCCAGCGTAGCCGATTCTGGGCTAAAGATTTCATTAAATTCTGTTTTTATTTCCCTAACCCGGCCCACCTCCACCGGCAATTTTAATTTCTTTTTGGCAAGCTCCGCCACCCCTTCCATTTTAACGCCGCCACCCGTTAAGACCACGCCCGCCGGCAATAAATTGGCTCGGCCCGATTTTTTAAGCTCGCCTGTTATCATTTCAAAAATCTCGCCAACCCTGGCTTCTATTATTCTCGATAACTCCCATTTGGGCACCACTGTATCGTCGCCCGTCCAGTCAGCAAGCACAATCTGCTCTCTTCTCGAAACACTGCCCACCAAACAAGAACCATGCTCGATTTTAATTTTTTCCGAAATCTCTGGTGCCACCTTAAGACCAATAGCTACATCGTTAGTTATGCTAGCCGAACCCATCGGCACCACCCCAGCGTACTTAAGTTCTGATTCCTCCCAAATAGAAAGCTCTGTCACGGAAGACCCAATGTCCACCACTACTACGCCTAATTCACGTTGTTTTTTAGTTAAGACCGCTCGGCTCGCGGCCAAAGGTGAATGAACCATGCCCTCTAATTCCAGACCAGAATCCTGAACCGCTTTTTTTACCGATTTTAAAACTGGGCTCGAACCCAAAACCAAAATAACATCCGATTCCAACCTTACCCCTTTCATACCCACTGGATCTTTAACCTTATCCACCCCATCGATGGTATAAATAACGGGTATGGTGTGAACAATATCCCTATTAGCAGGCAAAGAAACTGTCCGAGCTGAATCCAATACTCGGTTAACATCATCCGGAGAAATTTCCCCGTCGGCCCGCGAGACCGCAATGGACCCGTGAGAATTTATTAATTTAAAGTGCGGACCGCCCAAACCCACTGTCAGGCGAGAAATTTTAACATTGCCACTTTTGGATGCGGCCGCCACAGCCTCCTTTATAGATTCCACAGCTTCTTTATGATCTATCACCTGGCCACGCCTAATGCCTCGAGCCAAACTCTCTCCAAAACCAATTATTTTTAAATCGCCCGCCGCGCCAACTAAAAGCGTAGCCACCCTGATTTTGTGGGAACCCAAGTCCAAAGCGGTGATGATGCGTTCGCGAGCCATATTTTCCTATGAGTAAAACGAATAGCTGAAAATATGTGTCCCGTAGTGAACCGAGTCCGCGAGGTTCTACTACTGGGGCCATAATAACAAAAATTCGAATATCGAAATCCCTTCGAGAGCCTGAAAACTCCTCAGAACATTGAACGGCCTAAACAATATCTAAACCACAAATGCCAAACTGTTTGGGAAATTGGGACTTATAGTTTGTTTGGGATTTATGATTTCGTGCTTCGGGTTTAACTAACTAAAAAACAATGTCTAATTTACCCAAAATTATTTTCTCCAGCTTCTCCATCTGCTTTTGGAGCGTAACAGTATCATGATCATATCCAACTAAATGCAATATACCATGAACAATAAGGCGAGTCATCCAATTTTTATGTGTAAAACCATATGTTTTTGCCTCTTCGGCTACCACCTTAGAACAAATCACCACATCACCCGCCCCCAACTCGTTCGCATCCGCCTTAAAACTTAAAACATTGGTGGGTCGAGCCTGGCCACGGTATTTTTTATTGAGCTCAATCATTTTTTCAACCGAAACAAAAACAAGGCCGAACTCGCGAACAGCCTTATTTCTCGGTAGTATGGAATTTACCACCTTTAATATTTTATTTTTACTTATTCCGTAGGGAATCATTCCAACATGGGTTCTAAAACCTGTTTAATACGGTTACCATCGGCCCGGCCGGCTAGCTCCTTTACGGCAAGTCCCATAATTCTACCAAAATCTTTTTTAGATTTGGAACCAGCTTCGGCTATAGCTTTTTCAATAGCTTTTTTAATATCTTCATCACTAGCTTGGGGTGGCAGATATATCTTTAAAATCTCGGCCTCTGATTCTTCGTTCTTAGCCCGCTCTTCATCGCCAGCTAATCTAAAAGCAGAAGCGGCATCCATTCGCCTTTTAACTTCCGATCTAATAACCTCCTGGTTTTCGGTTTCGGTTAAGCCTTCTTCTTTCTTTTTCTTTTCTATCTCTTTATTTTGAATAGCCGCTTTCAGCATACCCAAAACCGAGCGGCGAAAAGCGTCGCCCGATTTTA
>CAYHXG010000029.1:0-6751 GCA_964360575.1 uncultured Candidatus Saccharibacteria bacterium
GTTTCGTCTATGACTATTAATTTTTCAGAACGAATTTGGTGATTAATGCGCAAGGAGTTAGATTTTTGTTGTTAGATTGTTTTTGTATCTTTCTATAATAAAATCTTTCTTTTTTCTGGACCACTTTTTAATTTGTATTTCCCTTTGCCTAGCTTCTTTAAGGTTCGGATAGTTTTCTTTGAGAACAACTTTATAATTACCAGATTTTGTAAAACTAGCGCCAGATTTAGAATTATGAAAATTCAATCTTTGGTTGGGATCTTTCGAAATTCCAATATATAATTTATTAAAATTATTTTTAATTATATAAAGAAAAACCATTTTTATTCTATGTCCCTCGTACTTCGCTCGGGACACTCGACTAATAGCGTTGCACACTTAGTGGGTTTGAGTGTGGCTTGCCACGAGCGAGTCCGAGCTTAAGCGAGGACGAGTCGAGTGGAGATGGCGGGAGTTGAACCCGCGTACAAAAAGTTTCTCACCTGGATTTTTACGAAGTCTAACCATTCTTGATTTAAGTCTAATCCTTAAAGAACGGTTAAAAAGATTAAACTTTTGGCGTTATCTTAGCTTTCAAGTTCGCCTTGCTTGAAAGAGCGGCCCGAAAGGTTGACACCGCGCACTGTTCTCTCGGGCGAAAACAGGGCGATGGCCATAGGTTTTAAGCTACAGCAAACGCTGGTTTATTAGCGCTAAATAAGTTTGCACTTATTGTTGTGACCAGTTTAATGAGTTTGTGGTCGACCTCAACCTCGAATCCAATGTGTTACGCTTCTTGGCGAAGCCTAGCATCCCCAGTAGATCACGCAACATGAAGCATGAAGCATGAATCAATAAAATATGTTTCAAGTTTCATGTTTTATGATTTGTGTTTTAACTCTCTTTGGATGTCTCTGTCGGCGATACGTTTTTTAAGAACTTCTCTCTTATCCGATTTGCTTTTGCCTCTGGCTAGGCCTATTTCGAGCTTAATTTGACCGTGCTTATTATATATTTTTAACGGCACAATAGTCAAGCCTTTTTCGTGGCTTTTCCCTTGTAAATAGCGGAGTTCTTTTTTATTGAGTAAAAGTTTGCGTGCTCGTACTGGATTATAGGCCGCACTCATGTTTTTGGGTTGGTAGGGAGCAACAGTGGCATGTACCAGCCAAGCTTCTTCATTTTGAATGGTTACATAGGCGCCTTGTAAGCTATAATGATTGTTCCTTATGGATTTAACCTCCGAACCGAGCAATTTTAAACCTGCCTCGAACCGTTCGAGGATTTCATAATTAAAAAAGGCCTTTTTGTTGGTTTTTACCTCCATCGATTTTAGTGTATCACGACATTACGTTTTTTAACCATTTACTACTGCCCGATTTCACGCTAATTTAATAACAGTATGAGGCAAGTCGATTTGATAAAAGAAGAGGAAAAAATACTGAAGTTTTGGCACGATAACAAGATTTTCGAAAAAACCTTGGAAGCCACTAAAGATGGCCGGCCTTTTGTTTTTTATGAAGGTCCGCCCACGGCCAACGGCCGGCCGGGTATTCACCATATTCTAGCGCGTTCTTTTAAAGATATTGTTTGCCGTTTTCAAACTATGAGAGGCCGTTATGTGGCGCGCCGAGCTGGCTGGGATACTCATGGCTTGCCCGTAGAAATAGAAATAGAAAAAAAGTTAGGGTTAAAAAATAAAAAGGATGTAGAAAAATATGGCATCGCTAAATTTAATAAAGAATGCCAAGAATCCGTTTGGCAGTATAAAGATGAATGGGAAAAATTAACGCGGCGCATGGGTTTCTGGTTGGATCTTAAAAATCCTTATATTACCTACGAGCCGGGTTATATAGAAAATTTGTGGGGTATTATAAAAAGGATTTACGATAAAAGGCTTTTAGTTAAAGATTATAAAATTGTGCCGTTTTGTGTGCGTTGCGGCACGCCGGTTTCGAGCCACGAAGTGGCTCAAGGCTACGAAACTGTTACCGATAAATCTGTAACTATAAAGTTTAAAGTAAAAAATCTGGAAAACACCTATTTACTGGCTTGGACAACTACACCCTGGACCTTACCGGGCAATGTGGCTTTGGCAGTTGGGCCAAAAATAGTTTACGCCGAAGTGGAATCAGCGGGCGAGAAATATATTTTAGCTAAAAGCCTAACAGAAAAAGTTTTCTCTGGCCTAGATTACAAAATAGTAAGAGAAATAAAAATAAGCGAGCTCAACAAGTTAACCTACGAACCTTTATTTCCAGTTAAAGAACTCCAATCACCTCAATCCTATAAAGTTTACGAAGCTGATTTTGTAACCACTAACGAAGGCACAGGTATTGTGCATACTGCGGTAATGTATGGCGTCGATGATTTTGAATTTGGTACTGAAATTGGCCTGCCTAAATTTCACACGGTTGACCGCGAGGGCGTGTTTATAAAATCAGTGCCAGTAGTAGGAGGCCTTGCAATAGTGAGCGATGGTAAAAAAGACAACATGACGGAGAAAGCAATTTTGTTTTACCTAAAAAAACAGAATTTGCTTTTTAATGAATCAGAGTATACCCACGAATATCCTTTTTGCTGGCGCTGTAAATCGCCCTTATTGTATTACGCCAAAGAAAGTTGGTTTATAAGGATGTCAGTTTTGAGGCCTGATCTTATTCGTAATAATTCCAAAATTAACTGGGTTCCCGAACATTTAAAAGATGGCCGGTTTGGCGAGTGGTTACGCGAGGTTAAAGATTGGGCGATAAGCCGTGAAAGATATTGGGGCACGCCGCTACCAATTTGGGAATGCACCAAATGCGAACACAAAATCGTAATTGGTTCGCTTGAAGAGCTTAACGCGCGTCGCGCCGATATTCCCACCACTTTAATTTTAATGCGTCACGGTGAAGCCGAGGCTAATGTTAAAAATTTGTGCAGTTCCTATCCAGAAAAAGCACTAAATCCATTAACTGAACGCGGTAGAAAACAAGCGGAAGAATCCGCCCGAAATATGAAAAAGTTTTTGGGGACCAATAAAATATCGTCAATATATTCATCTGATTTACTTAGAGCCAGAGAGACGACTCAAATACTGGCGGATGAATTTAAAATTAAAGAAGTAATTTTTGATGAGCGTTTACGCGAAATAGACACAGGTGAATTTAATGGCCAGCCAGCGATGGAGTACCAAAAGTCATTTGCTTCATTTAAAGATAAATTTATCCACCCGGCACCCGGTGGAGAATCGTGGCTCGATGTTTCTAAAAGGATTGGAGAATTTTTGGCAGATGTTAACCGTAAACATTTGGGAAAAAAAATAGTTGTGGTGAGCCATATGGACCCTTTGTTTTTGCTGCAACTATCGAATGGAATCTACGGCGAAGACGAGACCGAGCTTTTATACCAAAACGTGGTTAAAAACTCCAAGCTAACCCTGGATCTCTCCGAATTCACTTTTGTAGAAACCAACAATTGGCCACGCGATGAAGAGGGTAATTTAAACTTGCATCGTCCCTATGCCGATAATGTGTTTCTTAAATGTTCCAAGTGTTCTTCAAAAATGGAGCGTGTAAAAGATTTAATTGATGTTTGGTTTGATTCAGGGGCAATGCCGTGGGCATCAACACAATCTCAAATCTCAAATCTCAAATCTCAAAAATTAGGTAAAGAACAATTTCCGGCGGATTATATTTGCGAAGCCATCGATCAAACCCGTGGTTGGTTTTACACCCTACTTGCCATAGCCACCACTTTAGGCGAAGGCATACCCTACAAAAATGTAATTAGCTTAAACCATGTCTTGGATGAAAATGGCGAAAAAATGTCTAAATCGAAGGGGAATATTGTGGATCCGTGGATGGTGGGCGAGAAAGTTGGTTTTGACATGATGAGGTGGTATTTCTATGCCGTAAATGGGCCGGGCGACAACAAGCTTTTTAGCATGCGCGATATAGAAGGTAAAAAGCGTAGGTTCGCCGACACACTGGTAAACTCTTTCTTGTTCCTAGAAACCTATTACATCGAAGCTCCAAAATCTTTATCGCCCAAAGCCGATATTTTGGATCGTTGGATTTTGTCGAAAATAGATAATTTGGAATTTGAAGTCGGCCGGTTTTTAGAAAAGTACGATATAACTTCGGCCGCACGAGCCATAGAGGAATTTGTGGATGATTTATCTAATTGGTACATCCGCCGTAGCCGGCGCAAGTTTCAAAAACAAAATATGGACGGCGAAAAACTGGCTGCCCAGCAAACGCTCGCCGGTGTTTTGAATCGCGTGTCTGTTTTGTTGGCACCATTTACGCCGTTTTTGGCGGAGCGGCTTTATCAAAATCTCAAATCTTTAAACCCTAGTGGCTATACCCCAAACCCTAGCTTGAGTGTGCATTTGGAAAAGTGGCCGGAAACAAAAAATGTTAAAATTTCGGAAATTACTAAAACCATGGATAGAGCCCGCGAGATTGTGGCTTTGGGTTTGGCCGAGCGCGCTCAAGCTGGTTTGCGTGTACGCCAACCTTTGAACACTCTTTTTGTTTCGCCAACCGATTACAATTTAATTGGTGATGTTTTGTACATCGTGGCGGAGGAACTTAATGTTAAAAAAGTTTTAAGCGACCGTAAAGTAGAAAAAAATAGAGTTAGTTTGGACACCGAACTTACGGTGGAACTTAAGGAAGAAGGTATGGTACGCGAAATGATTAGGAATATAAACGAAATGAGAAAAGAGGCAAAACTAACACCGGAAGATAAAATAATTTTATATTACGAATTAAACCAAAACACTAACTTTAAAGAATTATTAACCCGTTGGGAACAAATTATAAAAGCTGAAACTCGTTCTACACAAATTCACTTTGGCATAACCGAAACCGAAAGCTTCTTGGTTCACAAAGTTTGGAATTATGAAGGTTTTGAAATTGGTGTGGGGGTTAAGAGGGTTTAGGTTTAAAAATAATATTTTTCAATTATCGACAGATTGTCGATAGATAAAAGAATTGAATTGATTAAATAAAATTATGCAAAACAATCAATCGCAGTCAGATTTTTTGATGGAATACTTTAAAAAACATCCAAATAAGGATATTGATCATCCTAAAATAGTTGATTGGGTTACAACTGAATATAAAAAAAGAACAGGTCTGGTGTTTAGAGATCCTGATAGAGGTATAAGAAAGTTGCATCAGAATGGGTATCTTGTAAAAGTTAGAAAGGGTGTCTATAGATACGATCCCAAATTTATTAGAAGACAGGGTTTAGAAGATTTTACTTCTGAAGTTAAAGAACAAATATTTAAACGTGATGGATACAGATGTGTTGTCTGTGGTAATGGAAGAAAAGAGGGAGTAGAAATACACGCAGATCATATGAAAGCAAAGGATTTAGGAGGTAAAGCTACATTAGAAAACGGCCAGACATTGTGTGCTAAGCATAATTTTTTAAAGAAAAACTTAGGACAAACAGAATTCGGCAAAAAATATTTTATCAGACTATATAGTTTTGCAAAAAAAGAAGAAGACGAAAAATTGATAAAATTTTGTGCAGAGATATTAGATGTTTTTGAAACAAATAATATGGATTCTCATATAGAGTGGAACAAATAATTTTAAACTAATTTTCCCTGGTTCATTTCTTTATCTAATCTATCTTTGGCTATTTTGCAGTATTGAGGAGAAACATCTATGTGTATAAAATTTCTACCTGTTTTTGCCGCTACTGTTGCCACAGTGCCCGTACCTCCGAACATATCTAAAACAGTGCTATCTTTATAGGAATAGAATTTTACTAATCTATATATTAAATCTTCGGGAAAAGGCGCAGGGTGTCCTTTTCTTTGTCTTTCTGGTTGTATTTGCCAAAAACCATCAGAAAATTTCATAAATTCTTCTTTTGTAATATCGGCCATCCTACTGTCTCCATCTAAGCGGTCTTGGTCTTTAGAAAAAATTAAAACATATTCCCATGATGGGACTATGTGTGGATTGGCCGGACTTTTAAAACTTCCCCAAGCGGTTCTTTTAAGCATTGTCTGCTTGTACCATATAATTTCTGTTCTAAATTTCATGCCTAGTTTTCTTATTTGAGCTATAAAATCGTGATGAATTGGTACAAAATCTTTTATTCCAGTTGGCGCAATATTTATAGCAAATCTACCGCCAGGCACTAGAACTCGCTTTGTTTCCTGCCAAACTTTATATAACCAATCAAGATAATCTGAATATTCCATTTTGTCGTTGTGATTATCATAATTTTTCCCAACATTGTATGGTGGAGAAGTTATTGCTAAATGAACAGAGTTATCGGGTATTTTTTTTATTGTTTCTAAAACGTCACCGCAGTTTATTTTATTTACTAAAGTTTCCAAATTTCGAATAACACTTATAACCCTGCCTTGTATTTCAAGTTGCTTTACAAATATAGGTTTTAGTTCGGGGTTAGCAGGCTGTAACCTAAAACCATTTTTTTCTTTGTAAATCTTTTTTAGTGTTGTTTCGTTACCATTTATAAGCGCAACTATGCTGTCACCGTTACGGGCAGAATCTTGTTTGCGAACAATTACAGTATCACTATCAAATATACCTTCGCCAATCATACTGTTTCCATTTACTTTTAATGCAAAATGTTCACCGTTATTAGCAATAAGATTTTTAGATACCGTTATTGAATCTGGTATTTGATATGTTTCTATTGGTTCGCCAGCCGTGATAGTTCCTATGAGGGGAATTGATATTAACTTTTCTGTATTTGTTACTTCTATGTTTCTTTTTTGATGTTTTTCTTTACTTAT
>CAYHXG010000030.1:0-6678 GCA_964360575.1 uncultured Candidatus Saccharibacteria bacterium
CCGTGGATACCCAACGGTTACGCCAAAAAGAATTTAGGCCCGATTTTATTACTCTACGTAGCGCTGTAAAAATTTTCTCCCTCATTATTTTTGATATTTAATTTTTGACTTTTGATTTATATCAGGTATTTGCCCTTCTCATCATCTTTTATAATACGGCCTTTTTCCATAAGCACCACCCGGCGCTCCAAGTTGTTAACGATACTGTTATCGTGCGTGGCTAAAATTACCGTAGCACCCAGTTCATTTAATTTAAGCAAAAGATTAATAACTTCCCAAGTGTTAACCGGATCCAAATTGCCAGTGGGTTCGTCGGCCACTAAAATATCGGGCCGATGCACCAAAGCGCGTCCAATAGCCACCCTCTGCCTTTCCCCGCCCGAAAGCTGGTGAGGAAACTGATCGGCTTTGTCTCCCAACCCTACCAAGTTTAACACTTGGGGCACATCTTCTTTTATCTCGAGCTCATGCTTACCAGCTACTTCCATAGCAAAGGCAATATTTTCGTACACGGTTTTAGCCGTAAGCAATTTGTAATCTTGAAAGATCGTGCCAATTTTTCTTCTTAAATATGGCAGCTCGTGGTGGCTTAAGGAATTTATAGATACATCACCCACAATAATTTCGCCCATAGTGGGTGCTTCTTCGCCTATAAGCAACCTTAATAAAGTAGATTTACCCGCGCCCGATGATCCTACCAAAGATATAAACTCGCTGGGTTTTATAATTAAGTTAACTTTTTCCAGAGCCACCATGTGCGGCGGATATATTTTGGATATGTTTTTAAAATGAATCACGGAAAATTTCTAATATCTAATTACTAATACCTAATCAATGACTAATTATTAAATGCCTAACGTCGGAATTTAAACCTTGGTTATTAGACATTGGCCGTTCGAGGCTCTGAGGAGCCCTCAGGCTCTCGAAGAGGGTTTGATTAGAAATTAGGAATTAGGAATTAGGAATTTTTAATTCTGCCTCTATAAACCCTTCCAGCTCCCCTTCCAGCACCTCTTCGACTTTAGCCGTTTCATAACCTGTCCGATGATCTTTTGCTATCTGGTAGGGATTCAACACATACGAACGAATTTGATGCCCCCATTCTATTTTTACACCTTCACCCTTAAGTTCATCTACGGTTTTTTTGTGTTCTTGATCCAATCTTTGCTGTATTTTAGCTAAAAGCAGTTTCATGGCCTTATCCTTGTTAGCGCCCTGCGAACGCTCAACTTGAGAGGTAGCTACAAGACCCGTCGGCACATGCGTTATTCTTATGGCTGATTCTGTTTTATTAACATACTGCCCGCCTGGTCCGCCAGCTTTATAGGTATCTGTTTTTATATCCTGCGGCCTTATTTCAACGGCCGAAACATTATCCAGTTCGGGCAAAACCTCAACCAACGCGAACGAGGTATGCCGCAAACCTTGAGCCGAAAACGGCGAAATCCTAACCAAACGGTGAACACCGTTCTCTCGCCTTAAATGGCCATAAGCATATTGGCCTCGCGCCTCTATTATAGCATTTTTTAAGCCGGCTTCCTGCCCACCCGTTACCGCTATGACTTGAGTTTTAAACCCAGTTTTTTCGCAGTATTTAAGATACATTCTTAAAAGCATCTCTACCCAATCTTGGGCGTCGGTGCCACCGGCTCCAGAATATATGCTGATGATGGCATTATTTTTATCGTATCGGCCCGAAAAATACACCAAAAATTTTTCCTTTTCTATTTTTTCTTCCAGCTTAGCCAAAGATTTCTCGAACTCTCGGCGAATAGAATCATTTTCATCTGCCGCCTTAACGAGCCTGGCTACCTCGCTTAGATGCTTTAAATCACTTTCATAATTTTCCCATTTTTCTATAACTTCCTTTAGGTCGGCGAGTTCCTGGCTTATTCTTTGAGCCTTGTTTCTGTCCTGCCAAAAACCTTCGGCCTGTGTTTCTTTTTCCAGTTCTTTTATTCTTGATTTTTTTTCGGCAGCGTCAAAGACAGTCCAGCAGCTGCTGGAATTTATTGGATAATTCGTTTAATCTGGACCTAAAATCTGTTATCACTGAATATAATTATATCAAAAATCAAACCCGCCTTAAAATCCCAAAACTTTCCCTAATAATTTCTTTGGCTCGGGACAGCTCTGATTGGGAGGGAAGGTTAAAATAAACCCAGCGGTGGAGGGGAAAAATTTCCAGAGTTACTGCGCCCGGCCAATCAAATTTTCTTACAAAAGACACAAAACCCGGCCAGTCAAATGTGTTTTCCAAAAAGCTCTTGTGAAAATCTCCATTAACATCGAAACCATGAGCATGGATAACCTTGATGTTATTATGATTCTTTTGAAAAAATTGGTACGGGTCAATTCCTTTCAAAAAAGCTTTGGCCACGTCCAAAGTTAAGTTAACGTTTCTCTCTGCCACAAATTTCTCCAGTTTTTCTGGGTGGCCGGCGTAGCTGGGCCAGTTTTCCAGTTCGCGCGGCGCGGCGTTTTCAAAAGCAATGTTTATTCCTTTCTCCTTTTCCACCTCCTTTATCCATTCAAAAAACGGGCTATTAAACCCCCGCCTCATAGTGGCGAGATGCGCCACGATATTTTGGGCCCCAACTTCGCTGGCCTGTCTGATCAACTTTTTGATACCTCTCTCACCTGTAAAGAGCACACCCCACGGCGGCTGATGCAGGTTCAAAACAGGCAAACCATACTTCTCGGAAAGTTTTCTTGTATTTTCCAAACCAAACATAACCACTGATGGCATAAGCACCAACTCCAAACCATCGGCTTTGATTTCTTGGGCGAACAAAAAAGTTTCCTCCAAAGGAAACGGTGCTAAAGAATAGCTGGATAACAACAGACGCATGCGCTTTCCATACTAACAGAAAAATGTTATTTTACAAGTCAATCGCCACCTTAGCTCAGCTGGTAGAGCAGCACTTTCGTAAAGTGACGGTCCCCGGTTCAAATCCGGGAGGTGGCTCCATGCTAGGTTTTGACTTGATAGCGCTAATAAAAGCCGTAGGTTATTTGGGTCTTTTCGGTATTGTTTTTGCCGAATCGGGTTTGTTTGTGGGCTTTTTTCTGCCCGGCGACAGCCTGCTTTTTACGGCCGGCTTTTTGGCCTCGCAGGGCTTTTTAGATTTACAGATTCTGATGATAATAACTTTTATCGGCGCGGTCTTGGGGGACAACTTTGGCTACGCTTTTGGCAAAAAGATCGGCCACCGCATTTTCAACAAGGAGGACTCCCTATTGTTCCATCGTGACCATCTGGAACGCGCCCAAAAATTCTACGAAAAACACGGCGGCAAAACTTTAATTTTAGCGCGTTTCATGCCTGTAGCGCGCACCTTCGCGCCCATACTCGCTGGCGTGGGCAAAATGAACTTTAAAACATTTTTCCTTTACAACATCACCGGCGGTTTTTTATGGGCCATCGGCCTCACCTGGGCCGGCTATTATCTGGGCAGTATTATACCCGACATCGATAAATATCTTTTGCCGATAATAGGCTTGATAGTTTTTTTGTCGATTTTACCTTCCTTAATTCATCTACTAAAAAATAAAACCCACCGCCAAAAGATTGTGGGGTTTATAAAGTCTAAGTTAGGGTTTTAGCTTTAGAGAAGCTACAGTAACTCTATAAATTCTTCCAACCCCAGACCCGATTGTTTGATTAAAGGATATCGAAACTCTTGTCTTGCATTACTTCAACATATAAAGCGGCCGCCTCCTTGATATTTTTAAGAGACTCCTCAAATGTGTCTCCTTCGGAGATACAACCGGGTAAGGAGGGAATAGTGACTGTAAAACCGCCCAGCTTTTTATCCGGTTCAAACACAGCTGTATATTGATAAACTTTTCTAGTGATTTTTTTCTTCATTGCTGTTTTGAACATACCATACCAGCGCAAATACCACAAATCCGACCGAGAAAAAATTATCGGTTTTTTAAAATCCAAAATCAAAAACACTAACAATATTTTATTTGACAAAATATAAAATAAAACATACTATATACTCTCTTAGTACCTTATAACAATGCGGAGGCTTTATGGCTAAACACAGAAAAAGCCGACCCAAAAAAATAGAAAGGATAATAGCTTTTAGAAGAATAACTGCAATAATTGACCACCTAAGCACCGAGCGAGGTTTACAGGCTGAAGAAAAAGTAAAGAGGATCTTTTGCAAAGAAAGAAAGGCTACATGGCCAGTTTGGCTATATGGAGTAAGGAAAGGATACGAGGAAGAAGATCACCACGGCATAGATTTTGTTGCAAGAACAGATATTGGAGATATTTTTATACAAATTAAAAGCTCGGAAAGTGGCGCTTTAAACTTTAAAAATCATCCTAAATATAATCCTCTAACAGCCTTAGTGGTAATAAAGGCAAGAGATGACGAAAAGGTAGTAAGCACAAAAGTTATTAGCACACTATCAAGAAAGAGGATGCTTATGAAAAACGTTTAAACCGCGCCAAAAGCGCGGTTTTATTAATGAGCGGGATAGTACACGATGTTAGAACCTCTTTCTTGAGTATTGGACAATTCTATGTCCCTAATTTTGTTTGATTTTTATGGTGGCGGTAGTTTTTTTGCTGTATCTTCCTTAATCATTGTCTTACCCGACTCAACCCCAACGCCGACAATTCTGTAAGAAAATCCACCTTGGTTGTATACGCCTTCCAAAAACTGCCGCTCACCCTTTTTCAAGGTATTACATGTATGGTTTTTCCCTTGTATAGGATTATCTGCTTCATAGTGAAAGTGGTCGTTATGCCTGTTCCAGATAACTCCATCCTGACTGTAGTATACTTCAAGGTCTTTCAAGTCCTCTGTTCCATCATTAAAGACCTCCAACATACGGAATCCTTTATTATTACCAAAATAGCAAACCACACTCGGAATCTTATCAAGTTGGAGGCCAGCTGTTATCTCGGGGAAATCACGATGGATTTTTTCGTGTCCCAAAAACATAGGTACAAGCATAGTAGCGGTTACAACTCCCGATTTCCATCCCTCCTTTTTGGCCTCTTGATAAATATGGTCTATGATTTTAACTTCCATATCGTCTGGAGTTACAAAGAGCCACTCTTTTATGGATAAACTAACTTCTTTATTTTTCACCGCCTGCTTCAACTTTTTCAAATCGGAATTGATTTTATCAATATATTTTTTACGCTCCTTTCTCTCTGGATAGACAGGACAATAGACAGCATAAACTGTTTTAGTACTTTTTCTATAGCCATCAATCCCAAAGTCGTTTAAATCTTTGGTTGGTTGAAAATCGGTTTTGTATTCGGCGGCCAAGAGTGTGTTGAATAAGCGTTTAAACTCTTGCTGATTCTCGATTGTCCTTATGCGGGCATAAACATTCATGGTTTGTAATTTTTTATCTAGTTACTGGAAAAATCTTATCGGAAATTTTAATCCATCTAGTGTTGTTTATAAATCTCATTGAATATAACCTTGGCTCTGAGTTCCTTCAAAACACTTTTTAATTCTGGAATTTCCTGCATAATGGACATTTCAAATAGTTGGAAAGGGGTGATGAATTGCAAAGAATACTCTTGCGCAACCGGAGATTGTGTGCCTAAAAGTTCGTCCATATTTTTCGCAACTTGCGGACTCCAACCGAGTTGCTCCCTTTCGTCTGCACCCAAGTGAGCCGTAGATAAATGGCGATTTTTTTCTATCCTCTTCAAATCTTCAGTGTGTTTTATATGAAATTTCTCTACAAAAGCGATATATTCTAAAAAGAAATCATTTGGGAAATTCTTTTCAAACCGACTGCAGATTTTCATCAAAGAGTTTATCCTTCTTCCTTCATCAAATAAGGAGGCGAGGTTATTGATTATATAATGGGTTAAAACTAACCGTAGCAAATCGTTTTCTTTTTTATTTGGCAAGGATATTTGTCCCTCAACAGAACGGCGTAAGAGATTAACCGCTTGGCATAGATACAAAACAACAACTTCCAAAGCGGCTAGTTGTTCATCAAATTTTTTGAATATTTTTAAGTGCACCATTTTATCTGTAGGAATGTCTCCATCCTGCTGTACGAGCTTCGGCTTCTGAACAGAACCAGTGTTCGCCGTATGCTTCGTTTATAACCGTGCGGCTATAGTAAACATCACCAGGAAGATGGTAGATTTTTTCTCCAGTATTATAACTGATATTTCCTTTTATGACACAGTCCTCTGGCTCTTGGTGTGAGGCGTCAGGTTCTATCGGGAGATAATCATACACCGCCCCATTTTGGTACTGGACTGGCGTTGTCGGTGTTTTTTGGTCAGGATAAAAAATGGAGATGCCTGTCACCAAAACACCTATTATAATAATCCAGCTCACTAAACCTCGTTGGTTTCCCATTATTTGTTTAATATAGATAGCAAAACCGCCTTTGTAAAGGCGGTTTTAAGTGAACAACTATTTTATCGTTACTGTTGCATTTAAAGTACCTGACGGTGGAGTCCACGCGTCAATTTTTAGGTAGCTTGATGTTATAGGAATTGTCGCCTTAGCCACACAGCCAGAATCGGGAAAATAAAGAAAGGTGCTGTAAAATGTTTGGGATTTGGAGCTGTCATAATTGGTGTAGGCGTATTGGCAAGTGTGGGTCAAAACTCCGCCACCCCAATCAAATTGCAGTTCTGCATTTTTATAGCCAGGAGTATCAATCATCTGACCT
>CAYHXG010000031.1:0-6446 GCA_964360575.1 uncultured Candidatus Saccharibacteria bacterium
TATGTGCCGTCTAAGGGAATTGTAATAAACGAGCCTTCAGTGGTGGCGGTGACTTTGGATGATAATAAAATTATGGCGGTGGGTAGGGAAGCCAAAGAAATGGTGGGGCGCACACCCGAGACCATCGTGGCGGTGAGACCAGTTAAGGATGGTGTAATTGCCGATTACAGAATAACCGAAGCCATGATTCGCCATTTTATAAAAAAAATAACAGGCCGGTTTAGTTTTTTTAGACCCGAAGTTATGGTAGCGGTTCCCGCTGGGATAACCTCAACAGAGAGGCGGGCAGTAATAGAAGCAACGTTAAAAGCTGGGGCCAAGGCGGCCTATGTGGTCAAGGAGCCGGTTTTGGCGGCTCTTGGCGCGGGTATCCCTATTAACGAGCCTTCGGGGCATATGATTATAGATATTGGCGGCGGTACCACCGAAGTGGCGGTAATTTCGCTTGGCGGCATTGTGGCTTCGGCTTCAGCCCGAGTGGGTGGTAATGCCATAGACACGGCTATTCAAAATTACATTCATAAGGTACATAATTTAGCTGTGGGCGAGCGTACGGCCGAGCAGATAAAAATTACTATTGGATCGGCCGTTCCTCAAAAGGATGAAGAGGTTTTGGAAATTAGAGGGCGCGACCTCGTGGCTGGCCTACCCAAAACCATCGAGCTTCACGCCAACGAAATACCTAAGGCCATTAAAGATACTTTGGGTGAAATCATAAAAACAGTAAAAAAGGTTTTGCAGGAAACTCCGCCGGAACTCGCCGCCGATATTATGGATAAGGGCATGATTCTTTCGGGTGGAACGGCCTTATTGCGAAACTTGGATAGCTTAATAACACAAGAGACGGGTGTGCCTTGTTATCTTGCCGATGAACCTCTGTTTTGTGTGGTTAAAGGCACGGGTATTGCTTTAGAGAATCTGGAACTATACAAAAGGGCGTTATTTGCCAAACGATAATAGGACCCATAGGTCCTATCGGTCTTATATGACCTATACCCGTCAATTAAAATATCTCGACCTAGTTTTAAAAAATAACTGCGTGCCCCACGCCTTTATTTTTTATGGCACTGACTTTGTTTATAAAAAGGAACTAGCCCAAAGTTTTTTTGTCAAACTTAATGGTGCCGAGCTTAAAGATAAAATAGAATCTAAAACCCATCCCGATACTCTTTTTCTAGAACGGCGAGAGGGTAAAAAGGAAATAGTTTTAGCTCAAATAAAAGAGCTTAGAGAATTTGTTTCTCGTACGCCATTCCATTTAAGAAGAAAGGGTGTTTTTGTAGTTGAGGCCGAATATTTGAACGAGGAGGCTTGGAATGCTCTCTTAAAGACTTTGGAAGAACCGGCCGGAAGCGCCATCATTTTTATTATTGCGGCTAGCTTGGAAAATATTCCCCAAACCATACTTTCCCGAGCGGTATCTTTGCCGTTTTACGCCGGAAGCGATTTGGCTAAATCACTTAGTCCAAAAGATGATATAATTTTAAATAAGCTGGCTAACCTAGGGGATATGCCTTGGGCAGAGAGAATCGATCTTGCTGAAGAAATCGCTAAAAAAGAAAATATTACACCGTTGTTAGATAGCTGGCTTTTGCAGTTAAGGAACGAAATGTTAAATGGATCTAATAAAAACAAAATCGGTTTTATAATGGAACTCGCCGATCTTAGAAATCTTTTAAATTCTACTAATGTGAACGCTAGGCTGGCTTTAGAAAATATTTTTTTAAAAATTTAGATGGGTAATATACTTAAAATAATTGTTTTTTTGGTGCTTGCCATATTGGTGATGATGTTTTTGGCCCAACATTATTTCCCAGATTTTTTGACTCCGCGTGGAGGTTTTTTTATTAGTACCGATGGCGGTGGCGTTTGGAATAAAACAGGTGCACTGGCTCCGGGCGGCAACATTAATAGACTGGATATTTTAGATATTATAAATAACCAAAAAGATCCTCGGATTTTGTATGCCACTACTTTGGGTGGAGTTTTAAAAAGTGTTGATGGTGGCCAAGTTTGGCACAGGTTGGAAGATAAAAACGGAATTTTAAACCCGCGGGCCGATGTTTTTGACCTAGCGGCTGATCCCAGATTTCCGGATTATAAAAATAACACACCCGACAAATTCTATTTAGCGGTTTATCAAAAAGATTTTGGCCGGGTTTTAAAAACAGAGGATGGCGGTTTATCTTTTAAAGAGGTTTACCTTACTTCTCGGTCTAAGGTGGCTGTTTTTGATGTAGCCGTTGATTCTAACCGCCCCAATACGGTTTGGGCGGCTACCGGTGAGGGGACTTTGTTAAAAAGTGAAAATGGTGGCGAAACTTGGAGGTTAGTTCAAGAGTTTGGCCGGCCCGTAAGTTATTTTTTAATTAACCCTAAATCTACCGCGCAAATGTTGGTTGTAACTTTCTCTGGCAGTATTTTTACTTCGGCTGATGGTGGAGCAACTTGGGTGGATGACAGCGATGGTTTAAAAAAGTTTCCCAACGCCCGCTTTATTGAAAACATGATTTATAACCCGGCCGATGGCCAAGTTTATTTGGCTAGCCGTTTTGGACTTTTAAAATCGGCCAATTTTGGCGTGGACTGGCAGGCTATGGATGTGGTTTTTCCCAACGATGTTTTGCCAGTTACAGATATTGCTTTTGGCCCAGCTGGTTCTAACAATATTTACGTTTCGGCTAGTAATTTTGTTTATGCCAGCAAAGATGGTGGCCAATCTTGGCAAGTGCGTAAATTAGGTTCCACCAAAAGAGTGAAAACTTTGTGGGTTGACCCTAAAGACCCCAGAAAAGTTATTGCCGGAACCAGCAGTTCCAGCAAAAAACTCAACCAAAAATCCCTCATAATATTGCCTCAATAAAGATAGTCCATGAAATCGAAACCCTTTTTCCCCGCCCTTGAGGTTACCCCAAGGGCGGGGTTTGTGCTATTCTAGTTTTATTCATATGGAGACAGCGGATTTTAAAAGTAAATTAAAAGAAGTGGCTGGTTTTTTGGCGGCGGAATTATCAAAAATAAGAAGCAATCGGGCTACACCCGCGTTGGTGGAAGACATTTTAGTGGATTATTTTGGCAATAAAACTCCCCTAAAAGGTATGGCTAGTATAAGTTCGTTAGATGCCCGCACGCTCGTTATTGAGCCCTGGGACAAAAGCGCCATAGAGCCAATTGCAAAAGCCCTAAGCCAAGCTGCCACTGGCGCGCAGCCGATTGTAGATGGTAAGAGTGTTAGAATCAGTTTGCCCCAGCTAACAGAAGAGCGACGGCGCGAACTTATTAAACTAGTTTTGCAAAAAATGGAAGAGGCCAAGATACGCGCCCGGCGCTCGCGCGATGATGCCGTAAAAAGCGCTCAGCAGGAAAAATCAGAAGATATAAAATTCCGCAAGAAAGATGAAATAGAAAAAGCTATGAAGGAGAATAATCAGGTGCTGGAAGATTTAAAATCAAAAAAAGAGAAAGAGTTGATGACATAGTTTATAGTTGTTGGTTTTTAGTTATAGTTATTTAGTTTATGGTTTAGGTTAAACTAGAACTAAAGACTAGTAGACTATAACTAATAACTTTCAACTAAGAACTAAAATATGACTGTCTTAATATTTTTAATTGTTTTATCACTTTTGGTTCTGGTCCATGAATACGGCCATTATATAACCGCCAAGCGCGCCGGCGCTAAGGTGGAAGAGTTTGGTTTTGGCTTCCCGCCCAAGATTTTTTCTTTCACCAGAAACGGTACTTTGTTTTCGATAAACCTAATTCCTTTTGGCGGGTTTGTAAAGATATTTGGTGAAAACGGCGAAAGTCGGGGTGAAGCTGGCAGTTTTACCGCGCTTAAAATTTCCCGAAGAGCCAAGATAATCTCGGCCGGCGTGTTTATGAATGTGGTTCTGGCATTTTTCTTGTTAAGCTTGGGTAATTTGATTGGCCGGCCAGTTATTATTACGCCCGAGAACGAAGCTTTGGCTCAAAACATTCAAATTCAAATTATGAATGTGGCCGAAAACTCTCCCGCGTTGGCTGCTGGTTTAAAAACCGGAGATGTAATCAAGAAGGCCAGTTTTGACGGCTCGGAAAAGTTTTTTGGCAATGTGGCGGAATTTAAAAGTTTTGTGGAAGCTGCGGCCGGCCGCGAAATAGTTTTAAATATTGGAAGAGGTAGAGAAAGTTTGAACTTAAACTTGACTCCACGAATTAATCCGCCACCGGAGGAAGGCGCCTTAGGCGTGGCTTTAGCTAGAACCGGCTTAATCAAATCGCCTGGGTATTTATTTTTATGGCAAGGTTTAAAAGATACTGTGTCTATGATTGGAATTATTGGTGCCGCCTTATTTTTATTTTTTAAAACTTTAGTTTTGGAAGGCCGAGTGATGGGCGAAGTGGCCGGACCCATTGGTATTGCTTCTTTAACAGGTGAAGCTTATCAATTGGGTCTTTCGTACTTAATCAATCTTGTGGCTATACTTTCCGTTAATTTGGCTATACTTAATATTTTGCCGTTTCCGGCGTTAGACGGCGGGCGTTTGGTTTTTTTGGCCGCGGAGAAAATTAAAGGTTCGCCCTTAAGCCACAAACTTGAAAACTCAGTAAACATTGCCGGCTTTATTTTACTACTCGCTTTGATGTTTTTTGTAACTTGGAAAGACATCGCTAAATTTTTTTAATGATTGAAGTCGGACTTCGATCATAGAAAGGGGAATAAAAAACTCTCTCGCGACCAAAGTCGGAGAGAGTTTTGAGCTTAGTTAAATTTAGAAGGTGAAGTAGGATCCTTTTTTAAAATAATGGAACTGATCACATCAGCCGAGGGGCTAACTGACTCTTGTGGGAGACCGATCGTTATACCGGGTAGGTCGCAGATCGGCAGGGTTACATCTATGCCACCAATGGCGGTGTTGTGGATATGCGGTGCTTTTATAGTAACCTCGGTTAAGCGCCAGGTATCACCAGCTTTGTAAAATTTGCACAGTATGTGGGACTTGGTATTTCTCCAGTTTATAGGATTGATTACCAGAATTGCACCTATGTTGTCTTGGACTACAATCTCCATTTGCGAACCCAATGTAGGCAACCAGCCATCTAGTTCATTCATAAACAAACGATCCAACTCTCCCAAGAGCTGGCAGCCTTTGAGCATAAAAGTATCTACTTCGATTTTGGCCAATATACACCTCCTTAGATTTTGAATTTTTATGGAAAGAGCCTTGTCAATAGTAGAACTTTATATATTTTTTGTCAAACTGCGTTGCTAGTTGTGGGGAGTGGTGCTAAAATCTATCAATTATACTTTTCGCGACAACTCTGTGAGATATTCTCAATTTTTTATAAATACTCGGCGGGGCGATCCTAAAGATGAAACCTCTGCCAACGCCCGTTGGCTCTGGCGGGGCGGGTTTGTGGATAAGTTGATGGCTGGTTCGTATACTTTTTTGCCTTTGGGTTGGCGGATCTACCAAAAAATAGAGCAGATTACTCGCGAGGAGATGAATGCTGTTGGTGGCGGAGAGGTTTTGATGCCACTACTTCATCCAAAAGATATTTGGAACGAAACTGGTCGCTGGAGTGATGTCAATGTTAAGCAAATAATGCATCAATTTAAATCGGCCGATGAAAAAGAATATGGCCTTTCTTTTACGCACGAGGAGATTTTTTTGGATGTTGTCCGCAAAAACACTTTAAGCTATAAAAATTTACCTGTTAAGTTGTATCATTTTTCCACTAAGTTTAGAAACGAACCCCGAGCCAAATCGGGTTTGCTGCGCGGGCGGGAATTTATAATGAAAGATTTATATAGCTTGCACGCTACCGAAAAAGATTTAGACGATTTTTACTGGCAAGTCAAAGACGCCTACCTAAAAGTGTTTAACAGGATTGGTCTTAAAAATATTAAAGTGGTGGAGGCTTCGGGCGGAGTTTTTACTTCGGGCCATACGCACGAGTTTCAACTGCCACATCCGGTAGGTGAAGACAATATTTATTTTTGCAGTTCGCCGGCTGGCGAATGCGATTGGGCCCAAAACAAAGAAATATATACGCATAAAATCGGAACCGCTTGCCCATCTTGTGGCGGAAATGTAGAAGAGACTAGCTCCATAGAAGTAGGCAATATTTTTAGGTTCGGCACGGTTTATTCGGAAAAAATGGGGGTTAATTTTAAAGATGCCGATGGCCAAGATAAACCACCGTATTTAGGTAGTTACGGCATAGGTATGAGCCGTTTGGTGGGGGTGCTGGCCGAAGTTTTTAATGATGAAGCAGGTTTAGTTTGGCCCAAAAATGTGGCTCCGTTTCTCGTCCATTTAGTATCACTAGGCCAGGCTAAAGATGAGGCTGAAAGATTGTACAAAGATTTAATTAAAAATTCGGTGGATGTTTTGTGGGACGATCGCGACGAATCGGCCGGTGTGAAATTGGCCGACGCCGATTTAATAGGTATACCCTACCGC
>CAYHXG010000032.1:0-6349 GCA_964360575.1 uncultured Candidatus Saccharibacteria bacterium
TTGGAACTGCGCGTGCGTTGGCGCTTAAAGGCGAGAGCAATTTCTTCTCTTTGGGCCCAAGCTCTGGCTGAAACCGCGACGGCGAAGATGATCCACCACGCTTTCCAAAACGGGCTACTCCATTCGTCGCGCCAGGTCTCTTCCGGAGGGTTTATTTCCTCGTCGGTTGCAAACCAACCGTATTCGTCGAAGTTGTCCCGCCTTTCTTCTATTAAATCGAGGGCCGTCTTTTTGGGTTTTTCCGGCCCGCTGAAAGTGAATACGCCAAGACCAATAACAAGTAAAATTACCGAGACAGCCAAATAGCAATTGCCCCGAAAATTATTGCTGGCCCAAAACTTTGTAGAGAATGGCACCGAGCCGGCTGTTCTGTGCCCCTTTTGCATTTGCAGGGCTCTCTTGCCAACTTGACGGTTGGATTCGCCGTCTTCTCTTTCTGCCTCGGCCATCTCTACCAACCTTGATAACGATGGGCCTTTGAGGACGAGAGGTTCTGGTTGTTCTTTGGCGCCAGCTACCTGAATGGATATCTCCCGGTGTTTTTCCGTAAACTGGACGGTGTGGTGGGTGATGCCCTTTTCTGTTTCTCTAATGTGGGCTTCGCCGCCATTTAGAAAAACCACAGGCACTCCGCCCATGGGTGAACCGTCTTCGGCGGTTACGGCAACAGAAATAACGTAGTTGCCGTCCCTGCCCGAAGTGTTCACATCCACATCGCCTATTTTCTTGGCGGACTTAGATCGGTCCTCTTTTAGGATTAGACTCTTTCTGCCGCGTTTGTCGGTGCCGACAACCTGGGCTTCAAAAAAGTGATTACCCTTGGAAAGATTGGGAAACTCCTTTACAGCGCGACCGTCGTCTTCTGTGGTTTCAGCATCACCGATCTTTGCGCCATTGTGGTAGAATTGAACTTCCACATTGTCTATGGGCTGCCCCTTCTTGTTGCTCACCACAGCTACAGCTGTAAGTGACCAAGTGTCGTTTTCCTTGTTGGGCTCCCCCAGTTCCAACCGGATCCTATAATCTCTTGTGGCCGGTTCGGCTAAAGCCGAAAAACCTATCTTAGACATGAGATCCTCCTTTTTTAAGTGTTTTTTGACCTATTTTTTAAAAAACTTGCCGGTTTCTGTATATTTATATACTATACTAAAGTATATTAAAAGTCAAATGCGGATAGGTTTTGGTTCTGGTAATATAAATGTGCATGTCGGGATGGCGAAATTGGCAGACGCACTAGCCTTAGGAGCTAGCGGGGCAACCCATGGGAGTTCAAATCTCCCTCCCGACACTAATATAATTTAGAGCAAGCCAATTTATTGGCTTGCGTGGAGATTTGAAAGCCGGAGCGATGTACCGTCAGCAGACGGCGCCGCGGACTAAAGCAAATCTGTTTGCTTTAGTCGGGCCGCGACCTTTTGCGAAGCAAAAGAGTTGTGACCAAATCTCCCTCCCGACACAAATAAGAATAAAAAACAAAACGAGCCCCGGATAGGGCCCGTTCGCCAATGTTAAACCTTGGAGGTTTAACATTAGATGGGTTCTTGGATCACTTGCACCTGTAGTTTTCTGATGCCGAAGGCTTTGGCGAGATCCTTGGAAGGAAACCACACGTCCACCTTTTCGGCGTGGCGTCTGGCCATGCGGTCTTTAACCACGAATATTTTGTCGCCAAAATATTCGGGAATTTTGACTTTGGTGCCCAAAGGCAAAAAGTTGGCCGCCACAATGCCGTCGCGCACGTGTTCGCCCGAGGCGGTTATAAACGGCGTTGAGTCAGTTTCGTCCGCACTGGAAGAATAGGCGGTGACGAAAGTTTCATAAACTCGTGTTATGCCAATCAAGGGCTGGCGCGCCGGCATCAAAGCTATACCCCGAATGGTAACCAGCTCATCCCCGGCTTTATCCTCCAGTTTTTCTGCCCAAGCTATAGGGGCGATTTTGCCCTTTAGCCAAGAACTGATGCTGTCGGTATCAAACAAAGAAGCCTGGGCAGAGGCGGGCAGAGAACTGGCTATAACCAGTGCTAAGATTAATCTTAATATGTAAGTCTTTTTTATGATGTTTTTCATGATAGGTTGTGGTTGGGCATATACCTCGGACTAAGTCTAGCCGTATTGGCCCTACCCTCCTTCGCTCCTCGCTCAAACTCGGAGCTTCGGCAGGTTGTTTATTTACAGCTACGCTAAAGCATAGGTAAGTAAACAAAAAACCGCGTCGAAACGCGATATGGTGCCATACTAGCATATTTATTATCACTTGTCAATAGGTAACCTAATATGCTATATTAGTCTAAAGGAAGGTAGCAAGATATACCTTTAAAATCAAGTCTACTAGCCCTTGTGGTGAAATGGATATCATAACTGGCTTCGAACCAGTTGTTGGGGGTTCGAGTCCCTCCGAGGGCACACAAAAAATCAAAAGTAAAATATCAAAAGTCAAAATTATCATTATGAAAAAAAGAATTTTAACCGGCGATCGGCCTACAGGCAGATTGCATTTGGGACATTATGTGGGCACATTAAAGAATCGTATTGCCTTACAGGACGAATACGAAACTTTTATAATTCTCGCCGATTTGCATACGCTCACCACTAAGCCCGAAAAAGAGCATATAGAAAAATTAAACGAAAACATCCGCCAGTTGATGCTAGATTATTTGGCTGTAGGCCTTGATCCTAGAAAGATTGTTTTTTACCGTCAATCTCAAGTGCCCGAAGTCGCTTATCTTTATTTGTTGTTTGCTATGTTGGTGGCGAAACCGCGTTTAGAAAGAGTGCCGACGCTAAAAGAAATTATGCGCGATCTAAAAATAGAAAACGCTTCCTTGGGTTTATTATCATACCCAGTTTTGCAGGCGGCCGATATTTTAATGGTGCGGGCCAATTTGGTACCGGTGGGCCGCGATCAGGAATCGCACATAGAAGTTGCGCGCGAGATCGCCGATAAATTTAATCGAATGTATTCCGATGTTTTTCCCATACCTGAAGCGTTGATTGGCAACCCCGCCCTTGCGGACAAAGGCGGGGCCACTCTTGTAGGGACGGATGGTAAAACCAAGATGTCTAAATCTTTGGGTAACTGTATTTATCTTTCCGACAGCGCCGAAGAAGTAAAAAAGAAAGTTATGAGTATGTATACCGATCCTAACAGAATTCACGGCAACGAACCCGGCCAAGTAGAAGGTAACCCTGTTTTTATTTACCACGATCTTTTTAACACCAATAAAGAAGAAGTGACCGAGCTTAAATCGCGTTATCAAAAAGGCGCGGTTAAAGATGTAGAAGTTAAAGAAAAACTGGCGGCGGCCATAAATAACTTTTTAGAGCCCATTAGAACCAAACGCGTCGAATTGGAGAAAAATCCCGAACTCATTGATCAAATTCTAAAAACTGGAACCCAAAAAGCCCGCGTCGAAGCCGTGGAGACTCTACAGCTAGTTAAAAAAGCAATGGGTTTCTAATCTATGGACCTTTATTCCCTCTATTCCCTCCTTCTCCTAGCATGAAAAGCTTTATGTATTTCTTTAAGGCCTGTATCTGTAACGTGCATGTAAATTTGTGTAGTGGTTATATTGGCGTGGCCTAACATTGCTTGGACAGAACGTATATCTGCACCGTTTCTTAATAAATCGGTAGCAAAACTGTGGCGCAAGGTGTGTGGGTGAATATCTTTTATGATTCCCGCCTTAGTAGCGTAATATTTTACGATTCTTTGAACGGTTCTGGGCGTTAATCTAAGGTCAGAAGTTTTTTTAGGGTTTAGGGTTTGGGGTTTAGAGTTTCTAACGAATAATGCTTCATCTATATCTTCTCTTTTAGAAATATAGTTTTCTAAAGATCTTCTGGCCGGTTCGGAAAGAAACACTACTCTAATTTTATCGCCTTTGCCGCGAACCGCAAACTCGCCGCGTTTTAAGTTGACCGATTCGCGGTTGAGTGAACAGAGTTCGGAAACGCGTAGCCCTGTAGAAAATAAAAGTTCCAGCAAGGCTTTGTCGCGTAAGTTTTTAAGAGAATTACCGTTGGCTGAATCTAAGAGCTGTTCTACTTCTTCGTTTTCCAAAAAGTCGATGTGCCGATCGCCAATTTTACCTAGCTCAATTTTGTCGGCGGTTAAGGTTTTTATATCACGTTTAGCTAAATATTTTAAAAAATTACGCAAAGCAATTAAATGGTAGGCTTGAGTTATTTTTTTAAGCGGAGGATCCACACGGTTTAAGTGCAGGCGATAGCCCCTCACTTTGTCATCGGTGATTTCGGCGGGACTCGCCGTTTTGGTATAATCAAAAAATCTTTTTAGATAACGATTATAATTCTCCACCGTTTTTTTAGAACGATTTTTTTCTATTTCTAAATAGTTTAGGTAGTCGGTGAATAAAGATTTTAGTATCATTACTTTTCGCTATATTAGCTTTGATTAGTTATATTCGTGATAAGTATATTATATCAAATATTGTGCGACTAAGTTGTTAGGGTTATAATCAGCCAATAAATTAGTACTTTCAAAAATAGAAAGGAGGCAATATGGGGTAATTATGGAACTTGATTTTATGCTAGTGCGCCACAAGCCCACAGGCAGTCTTGGCTTGGTGGTGCCGGAAATATGTGGTTATCGTTGTTGTTCGTGGAGTAGGGTGAATGTGATTTTAGCCAAAGACGATCATCTTTTAGTTAGGATGATATTGGTTGAAGAGCTGGAAATTGTAGAGAGAGTAGATCCAGAAACATTAGACCCAAACCTTTTCTTAACGGCGGGGGAGGCCGAAGAGATATGAGTACATTGGTGAAATTGGCCGAAGTAGCCATTTTTTTTTTGCGATAGGCTACGGGCTTTTCTTTTTAGGAAAGTCTAAACATGAATGGCTGGGTGGTTGTGCTGTTGGGGCGATAGTAGTTCTATATTTTTTCGCGGATCGTTGGATTCGCAGATTGTAGTGGTTACCCAAATTTTAGCGCGATTGTCTTAGGTGCTGTAGTCAGCAAAACAAAGAGGCAGTGCTCAAAAAAGAGCCTGCCTTTTCCATTTGACCCCGCCCTTGAGAAACTCAAGGGCGTGGTTGACATCGTTTAATGGGTATGTATAATGGAAATATACTGTAAGGATGCTGTTAAGGACCGCCCGGAGGGCGGTCCTTTTCTATAATTCTTACCTCTTAGGACAATAAGTCCTATAAAACCCATATGATCGATCTAAAACAGTTCATTTCCGCCATAGATCAAATTGCCGAAGAAAAAGGCATTTCTAAAGACAAGGTTATAGAAACCATAGAAATGGCCATGGCCGCGGCTTATAAAAAGGATTACGGCGAAAAAGGGCAGAATATAAGAGTTAAACTAGATTCCAAAACCGGGCAGGCCAAGTTTTTCCAGGCGCTTTTAGTTGTGGACGAAGGCATGATTTTTTCGGAAGAGGAGGTCGCCCAAATGGAAGCAGAGCGGGCCCACAGGGAGGCTAAGGAGCTAGCTGGGGCGGAAAAAACGGAGTCTCTGGAAAAACCAGAAGCTTCGGCTGGGCCGGATGCCGACGCAGAAGAAGTGGTGGATGGTGAAGAAAACGGCCAGAAAAAATTCCGTTTCAATCCCAAACGCCACATTATGATTGTCGAGGCTAAAAAAATTAAGCCCGACATTGAACTTGATGGCGAGCTTTTGATTCCTTTAGATACCAAAGAAGATTATGGCCGTATTGCGGCCCAAACAGCGAAGCAAGTTATTATTCAGCGCATTCGCGAAGCTGAACGAGAAGTTGTTTACAAAACTTTTAAAGAAAAAGAAGGCGATATACTCTCGGCCTCGGTCCAAAGAATGGAGCGTGGCACGGTTTATTTAGATATTGGCCGCACTACCGGTGTTTTGTTTCCCGAAGAACAAATTCCCCAAGAGAGATATCGTATCGGCCAGCGTTTGCGGGTTTATGTGGTGAGGGTAGATAAAGACCATCGCGGTCCCGCTATCATACTTTCGCGCAAACATCCTAATATTGTGGCCAAACTTTTTGAACTGGAAGTACCAGAAATTGCGGGTGGTGTGGTGAAAATTAAAACTATTGCTCGCGAGGCTGGCTCGCGTAGCAAAGTAGCTGTAGCTTCTAGTGATCCTAATATTGATCCGGTGGGTTCGTGCGTGGGTCAGCGTGGTATTAGGGTGACCGCCGTTATTAGTGAACTTGGTGGTGAGAATATAGATATTGTGGCTTGGTCGGAAAATGACGGCAAATTTATAGCGAGTGCTCTCTCACCGGCTAAAGTTTTGAATGTGGATTTAGATGAGGCACATCATGTGGCTACGGTGGAGGTGAGTGAGGATCAGTTGTCGTTAGCTATTGGCAAGAGGGGGCAAAATGTTAGATT
>CAYHXG010000033.1:0-6327 GCA_964360575.1 uncultured Candidatus Saccharibacteria bacterium
CCGAAAGGGGTCGGGGAAACTGTAGTTTCCCCGCGGAGGAAAATAGCGAGCGAAGCGAGCGCTAGAAACCCAGGGTTTCTAGAGAGCGCCAGCGGTGCTGGCGCGACAGGGCGATATTTTCTATATAAAACTAAGTTTTCCATGGGGTGATGCTATAATAAATATAATGCTAATGGAAAAGAAAATTGCGGTGTTGGCAGCTCTCGTTTTAATTATGATTGCCGGCGCGTTTTTCTTTATCTTTCAAAAAAATTCTTTCAGTTTAGTAACATCTACAGCCTACAACATTGTTTCCAATGCCACAAATCGGCCTTCAGCTCAAAAACTAGAAAACCCCCCTCATCCCATAAAAGGCCTATATATTTCGGCTTGGACGGCTACTAATTCTAAAAAAATTAAAGAACTTATTCAACTTGTTAAAGAAACCGAACTTAATGGTGTGGTAATAGACGTAAAAGATGCTACCGGATATTTTACGTACTCGGTTGATGTGCCGCTTGCCACAAAGATTGGCGCCAACAATCAAATTAAAATTCGCAACATAGATGATTTTATAAATCAGTTCCATAAGGAAAATATTTACGTTATTGGCCGAGTCCAGGTTTTTCAGGATCCGGTTTTAGCTCAAGGCCGGCCCGATATTGCTATAAAAGATTCTAAAACTGGCAATATTTGGAAAGATAACAAGGGCTTGGCTTGGTTGGATCCTTCGAGCCGTATTGTTTGGCAATATGCCGTGGATATTGCCCGCGATATGGCTAACCATGGTTTTGATGAAGTTAATTTTGATTATGTGCGTTTTCCAGCTGATGGCGTAATAGAACGGTTGGATTTTCCATTTTGGAATGCAGTCCGGCCCAAATACGAACTCATTGGCAGTTTCTTTGCCTTTTTGGATCAAGAACTTAAAGACCGACCTCTCGCCACTTCGGCCGATATCTTTGGTTTAGCTGCCTGGCGAGCCATGGATTTTACATTCGATTTAAATATAGGCCAGCGTTTAATAGATGCTCTGCCTTATTTTGATTATGTCTCGCCCATGGTCTACCCCTCGCATTATCCCGACAACTTTAACGGCATAAAAAAACCGGCCGCCAAACCATATGAAATTGTTTTTGGTTCGCTAAAAACTTGGCAAGATCTAAAGGCTACCACTTCGTATAAGGCCATCTTGCGCCCCTGGCTACAGGATTTTGACCTAGGCGGTGTAAAATATGACGCTACCAAAGTACGTGCCCAGATACAAGCCGCTCATGCTTCGGGAATAGACAGCTGGCTTTTATGGAATTCCTCCAACCGCTATACCAAAGAGGCCTTATTGCCAGAATAAGATAAAAATGATAGATTTGAGCCCAAACAAATGGGCACCAATAAAAAGAAAAATAACCTCAAAAATAGCAGCCTACCAAGCCAAAACCTGCCTGGAGGCGCACTTTTAGCGATTGTGGCCACTGCGGCGCTATTCTTTGCTTTTTATGATGTTAAATCGGGCCCCATAGCTGGCCAAGCAGCTTCTGTGGAAAGCGCTGACCCTACTTTCGGTTGGTATCTTTATCAAACTAAAACCAATAGTTTCTTTCAAGTAAAATACCCCTATAGCTGGCGGGTTATCTATGGCGGGGGATTTGCGGGCGAAGAAAACTTATATGTGCAAAGTCCCGACACCAAAACAACTATAAAAGCTTTAGCGCGCGCCAACGAAAAATATAAAGATCTCGATTCTTTCCTAAAGGAAATTAATAGCTCTAATGGCTCTAGGATTGGTTACCAACTTATTAGCGAAGAAAAAATAATGCTGGATGGACGCCTGGCGGTTAAACGCGAAGAATATTGGACCGACCGAAAAACAAGTTCCATAACCACCTATGTCTTTGATAATAAATCTATAGTACAATTACAGACAGATTTCCCTGGTTCGGAATTTATAACTTCCGAAAACAAAGCCTTCCATGGCTTAGTGGCCGATACTCTTAAATTCGTTAATTAACCCACGGGATTTTAGTCAACTAAATGGCCGCAAAAATAATTAGCGTCAACAATTTAAACGTTAATTTCGACGGCAAGCAGATTCTAAAAAACATCACCTTTGACATTGCCCAGGGTGATATTTTGGCTATCATCGGACCCAACGGCTCGGGTAAAACTCTATTGATTCGGAGTATTTTAGGTTTAAACAGCAATTATACTGGTGAAGTGACATGGCATACACACCCGGAAACAAGCTACGTGCCACAAAAAATGAGTTTTGAAAAAGGTTTTCCTCTCACCGTAAAGGAATTTTTTCTTTTCGAAACCGGCAAGAGTTTTTCTTTTTGGTCACCCGGGCGTCACCTAGAAAGCGAAATCAAAAAGCGTCTGGATGAAGTTAAAATAAGCCATCTCTTAAACAGCAGGTTGGGTGATCTTTCGCAGGGTGAGATTCAGAGAATGTTTATAGCAAGAAGCCTTTTAGAAAACCCTAAATTGGTATTTTTCGACGAACCGGCCGCCAATATCGACCTCGGCACGGAAGAAACAATATACAAACTACTTTATGATCTTTACCAGAAACTTGGTTTAACCATAGTACTGGTTTCCCACGAACTTTCGGTGGTGTATCGCTTTGCCACTAAAGTTATTTGCCTAAATAAGAATTTGGTTTGCCAAGGCACACCGCAGGAGGTTTTGACACCAGAAACCATGCAAGAAATTTTTGGCCATCACGCTACGGTTTATAAACATACCCACGATCTAGAACATGATCATGCTTCTTAATTTATAAACGATGAATTTTGTAGACGTATTAAACAATTCTTACCCTATCTTAATAAGTCTCTCGCTGGGTCTGTCTTTACCCTTAATTGGCGTTTTTGTGATATTGCGCCGCGAAGCTTTACTTTCCGACGCTATGGCTCACGTTATACTTCTTGGTATAGCTCTCGCTGTAACTTTAAAAATAAATGTGCTTTTAGGCATACTGGCCTTCTCGATTATTGCAGGTTTAACCATATACGCTGTTAAGGGTCGAGCTAACTTGAGCCTAGACGCTATTGTGGGAGTTTTCTTTACTACTTCACTGGCTCTGGGCACCCTACTTATAGAAGAACATGAACTTTTAGAAGCTTTTTTAGGAAATTTAGAAAAAATCAGTCGAGGCGATGTGATTTTATCCACCATCCTAGCCGCCATCATTGTTGCAACTTTAGTAGTCAAATTTAGAGAATTTGCTTTTGTCTCTTTTGCTCCGGATCTCGCTCAAGTAGATAAGCTCAATGTAAAAAAATACGAACTTATTTTTGTATTGCTATTATCTTTAGGTGTGGCTATGGGCATACAGCTAGTTGGCACATTGCTTATTAGCGCTTTGATTATTATTCCCGCCGCCACGGCCAAAATTTTTAGCTTTCAAATCCGCACTATGGCTTTATGGAGTATGACCTTCGGCTTGCTTTCTGTTTTAATGGGACTTTCGGTTACTAGTGTTCTCGCTTCACCACCTGGCCCCACGATTATATTAGTCAGCTCTGCCATTTTCTTTTTTACTTTTATTATTCATTCTCTCTTTAAGATTAAACTTTAATAAGATATCTATAGCCATTTAAAAACTCTTCGTCAGATAAAATCTTGGAATTTTCGGGCTGAAGTCTAATTAATTTAATAGCGCCTGTGCGGCAGCCGAAGTAGAGGTTTTTTAATCCATCGGTAAAAATCTGACCTGCCTTAGCACTCGCAACTTCCGATGTTGCGGGCTGTATTTCTATTAACTTGAGGCGAACTGATTTACCTGATCTATCTTTAAAGAAAGTGTGTATACCCGGCCATTTAATGTAAGCGCGCCAGAGATTGTAAATTTCTTCGGCCATCATCTTTTGCCAATCAATTTGGCCGTCTCCTTTTTTAATCAGCTTGGTGAAAGTAGCTTCGCTATGGTTTTGTTCTTGAGGTTTTATTTTACCCAAAATATACTTCGGCAAGTCACGTATAAGCATAGCGGCGCCGATTTGGGCTAATTGATATTCTAGTGTTAGATAATTTTCGTTTTCACCTATTAAAAAACTTTCCTGCAAGATTACCGGCCCATGGTCAATTTTTTTATCTATTAGCATAAGCGACACGCCTGTTTCTGTTAGACCTTGTGCTAAAGCTGTTTGGATAGGCGAGGGACCGCGAAGCTTGGGCAAGAGCGAAGGGTGAATGTTTACTGTTTTAAATTTAGGAATTTTAATAATATCTTCCGGCAATATTTGACCATAAGCCACCACGATGGCTATATCTGGTTTGATGTCAGCAATATCGCTGGTAATATCTTTGATAGATTTTGGGGTGACTAACTTTAGTTTTAATTCTTTAGCAGTTTGAGCCATTGGGGAATCAGATAATAGATTTTGTCGCCCGGCTGGCTTCGCTGGTTCCGAGACAACCAAAGCTATATCCCAATTGGTTTTGGTTTTTATTTTTTTGAGTATAGGCACGGCAAATTCAGATGTTCCGCAAAAAATGATTCGCATAGCTTGTTAGGAGTTAGCTTTTAGCTTCCTAGAATTTAGATGATCCACAAATAATGTGCCATTAAGATGATCTACCTCGTGCAACATTAAACGAGCCAAGAGGCCCTTGGCACGGATTTTAAATTTAGCACCGGTTTCATCGGCGGCTTTAATGGTAACTTTATCGGCGCGAGCGAGTTCGTGCCAATCGCCGGGCAAACTTAAACAACCTTCCTCCTCGGTAAGCAATTTTTTAGACACCTGAGTTATCTCTGGGTTAATAAAAACCGTATGCCCATCTTTGGCAATATCTGGCGTTACCACAAAAAGGCGGATATTTTGGCCCACTTGGGGAGCAGCTAAACCCACACCGTTTTCGGCCTTAACCAAGGCTTCTTTCATTTCTTTAATTAAACTCAAAATCTCCGGTGTAATTTTGTTAACCGGTTCCGATTTTGCCCGTAATATTTTATTTTTTACTCCGGTTATTATTTTTAACATTAGTTTTTTTGATTAAGCCTTTTAACGAGGCAAAAAAATATTTGCCCCGTGCCTCCAGCGGTAAATCTCTTTTTTCTATAACTCTTTTAGCTAAAGCCCTTAAATCGCTTTCCTGATACAACCGAGCAATACCCAAATAGGCAGCAAACCTTTTGGGTTCGCGCATTAAGCGCGAAATATCTTCAGCCAATAAATGTTCCCGGGAATGTAGCCGCTTATTAACTTTAATTTTTACTATTTCACCTAACTTCATGATACCATTACTTTAAATCAATGTACTGGATTTACGCCATATTTGAAAGGGTAACTTGGCTTTTTACCTTTGTTTTAACACGTTTTTTCGGCTCATTCAAAGTAATAGGTCGCGAAAATCTAACTGGTTTGCCCCGACCTCTAATGGTTATAGCCAATCATCACACCTTTTTTGATCCTTTAATAATCGGCACCCTTTTTCCTTTCTTTTCTAGATACATCCCTATAGCCTTTATGGTGGATGATAAATATTATAACAATCCTTTTCTAAAATTTTTTTTCCGTCTCACTCAAACTTTTCCTTCGTATTATAGTCGGGGCCTTGATGTATCACTGCGCGGGCCCCGGCAGGTTTTGAAAAATGGGGGAGTGTTTTTGATTTTTCCCGAAGGCGAGAGGCATACAGCTGGGCCCAGACCCCGCCCCAAGAGGGGCGCGGCCACACTTGCCTTAGAAAGGCCACATCTTACTATTTTACCCATTAATCTTGGGTATGATTCTAATAAAAAAGCCACAGCCACAATAGGTCGACCTTTCAAACTATCCAACATTACTACTAATAGCGATCTAGAGACAGTATCACGATTATTGGCAGAAGAAATATATAAGCTGGAACAAGTATCATGATCGGCGTTTTAATACTGGTGGAAGTAATAATTTTGTTTTTTCTGGTTATGCTTTTTGTGTTTTTGGGTTTGCCACTTTTATTCACCGGCGCGCCGTTTATACCTTCATATCGTAGGGCACGACACCAAATCCTGGCGCCACTCTTTGAAATCGCTAAAAAAGCTCCGGGGAACAAGTTTGTGGATTTAGGTTCGGGTGATGCCCGAGTGGTGATTGAATTTGCCCAACATGGTTTTGAAAGCACGGGAGTTGAATATAACCCGTTTCTGGTATGGTGGAGCCGGATAAAAATTAAAAAATTAAATATCAAACATCAAAATGCCAAAATAATCAGGGCGAATTTTTGGCAGGTTGATCTTTCCAGTTTTGATATTGTTTTTATCTTCCAACTCAACTATGTTAACGCCCTTTTGGCCGAAAAGTTTAAAAAAGAATTAAAAACCGGCGCCCTAATTATCAGCGCCGGCTTTCCCATGTTCGG
>CAYHXG010000034.1:0-6311 GCA_964360575.1 uncultured Candidatus Saccharibacteria bacterium
TTCATGAAAATGTTTTATTCTTTAGGTATTCGCTTCGCGAATTCTTGAATTGAATTGCCGCCAAAACACAAAATTGGTACACTAACTTTGTAAGAGAGCTTTGCTCCCAAAGGGTTTGAAGTTGTCCAGACAATTCTTGTTCTTTAACTCTGTAAAAGAAAGGAGGTGATAAGCCATGGGTAAAACCCAAAAGATGTGCACCTGCTGTGAGGTCTTGCTGGCGCTGGATGTTCGTGAAAAGGAATTAAATGACCAGATCTGGCCTAGAATCGGCGCGAGGGGCATAAACTGGGCCGAACTAAAAACCGCGCTGGAACAACTGGCGCGAAAGGGTCTGGTTGTAAAAGAAGAACGCCGGATTGAAGGTCATCGTCTAGCTTCATTCTACAAATTGACTGCGGAAGGCCGCAAAAAATCGCAGGAACTGCGAGGGGAGAAAAACCATGATACAGCAACAGCCTGTGGGGAGAAGGACTGTTGTCTCACTCAAGCCGCCTAGCGGCAACTAGGGCGCGAGTCTAAAGACTTAGCGCCCTTATTTTTTATTTATTTCCATCTTGGTGTTACAATTTACATAATTCTACTTATCGCGAATAAAAGCGAATTAACCAGCGAATAACGAATTCGCCGTATTCGCTCTCAAATTCGCGCTATTAGCGAAAAGTAAATGAACCCTCAAGAACCCAAATTCAATCTCCCCGCCTCTAAACTGCCGGAACATAAACACGGCGACCCTAAAGATTTTCGCGAGAGTTTCCATTGGCGGGTTTTTAGAATAATGGCGGAGCTGGTGGAAGGTTTTCAGTTTTTGTTTGACTTTAAAAAAACCGTAACTTTTTTTGGCTCAGCGCGGTTTACCGAAAACGACCACTGGTACGGCGAGGCTCGTAAACTAGCCCAGCTTTTGGCCGGCGAAGGTTTTACCGTGGTCACCGGTGGCGGGCCGGGCATTATGGAAGCCGGTAACAGGGGCGCTTTTGAACAGGGCGGCGAATCGGTGGGCTTAAACATCCAACTGCCTATGGAGCAAAGAACCAATGCCTATGTTAAACGAGGTATTGGTTTTCATTACTTTTTTACCCGTAAAGTCATGCTTTCGTATTCTTCGTGGGCTTATGTTTTTTTCCCGGGGGGTTTTGGCACGCTAGACGAATTTTTTGAACTTATAACTTTGGTGCAAACCAAAAAAGTGAGCGATCGTATTCCTCTAGTTATTGTGGGTCGAGAATACTGGACCGGGCTTTTGGATTGGGTAGATAAAATAGTTTTTAAAAAAATGCTGGCTATAGATAAAGACGATATGAAACTTTACACTATGGTAGACACCGCCGAAGAGGCTTTTGAAATAGTTAAAAACTGCAAACAGAGGATGGAATTTTAGAAATCAGGTAGATAATATTAATTCTCTTCTTTACCTAAAAACAAGAACGTGCTAGTGTAACATTCAATAAAAAATATGACTGAAAATACAGTAAAAACAATCAATCTAGCTAAAATACTGAAACCATTTGTAAACAAATGGGTGGCCATATCTCCGGATTACAAAAAAATAATCTCTAGCGCCAATACCCTGCAAGAACTCACTGCCAAGATTGGCGGCAACAAAAGGGATTTGATATTTCATAGAGTCATACCGCCGGGTTATGCGCCGTTGAATCCTTAATGAAATACGATTACACCACTTATCTGCCCGCTGAAAATGGTAAGTTTATAAAGAGATCAATGATTGAGATCGAGATTTATGGACCAAACGGGGCGCATAAGCAACTCGCACTGGTGGATTCTGGAGCAGACAAGTCGCTATTCCATATAGAAATAGCCAAGGTTTTGGGCATTAGTTTATCACAAGGTAAAAAATATGTCGTGACGGGAATCACGGGTCAGAGTGAAGAAATTTTAACTGAAGTTGAAATAAAACCTAAACACCTTGGGTCGATCAAAATTCCCGTGGGATTCATAGACAGTCCCTACGTAGGAGTTCTGCTTGGCCAAGAGGGATTTTTTGACAAACACAGAATCAAGTTTGAAAAAGACCATAATGTTTTCGAAATAAGTCCTGTTTCTAAATAGTTAAAAAATGCAAACAGCGAGTGGAGTTTTGAAAAAAATAATAAATAAAAAATATGTTAGAACGCGAAGGCGGCTATATTCCACCTTTAGAAGAACAAAAAATAGAAACCGAACAAAGCGAAGCTCAAAAATCCGCCGAAAAGTTTCTGCGACAAGAAACAGAGAAAGCGGATGAAAGAGAAAATACTATATACACGCCCAACCGCGAAAGGATTGATTTGAGTTCAGTAACTGGACCAAACGATCTTTCGCCGGAACAGAGAACCAATCTGGAACAAACAGTGGGTAGCGCTGATTTTACCAATTACAAGGCGGCGGCGGAAATAACCGAAAAACTCTTAGACACACAAATAATTGATGCCGGCAAGGCTAAGAGCGTGGTTTGGAATATGCTTAAACAAAACGGCGAAAGATTCGTACCCCAAGAATTGCTGGATAAAATCGCTAGGCAAGATAGAAGTTTTGCGCTATCTATGGGCGAGCAAGGCCAAAAGACCGCAGAGAAATTGGCCAGTTTTGTAAATAAACCGGGTTTAGAAGACGGCAAACTGGCCTACGCAGTTAAAGCTCTTAAATATAGAGGAATGTCGCCAGAAATATCAAAGCTCCAAGAAAAAAGAGAACTGGTAGAAATAAAAAACGAGGCGTTAAAAAATATTTTTGAACCAAGCGAAAAAAGAAATGCTTTTGATCAGAGGGTTGAACAGATGAAACTTTTAACAGCTAGAAATTACAGGGATGTTTTTGAATCTGGAGTTATATCGAGAGAAACCATTTCCACCATGATAAAAAATACTTTTGATTTCTTTCGTAATAATCCTCAATTTATACAGGGAGACCTCCCAAAAATCCGGGAGACAATTACTGACCTCGTGCGCATGGGTAAACTAGACCAAGAAAAAGCCAAAGAACTATTGACCGAAAGTTACGAAATAACTAAAGGCTAATTTATTTAATTTTTTCAAAAGCGTCATCCGCCGCTTCAAATTGAGTTCTTAAATTGACTTTGCTACTTAAAATGTCCAAAATGGATTCAGCCGAGTCAGCTGGAGTTGCTCCTGTATCTATAGTTATAGCTCTATATTTTTCGCCCGGAGCCGAATTATTTATAGCCTCCTCAATACTATTCACTCTAGCTACTTCGCTCTTGATGTAACCCATAACCTCCTGTCTAAACGAACTGAAACCGGTTTTACCACCGTATTTTTCCTGCCAATTCTCAAACTGGCAATCCATAGCTTTCAATGTTTCTAAAGTATGGCCAACATACTTTTGTATTTCTCCACGTTCGCTTTGGGAATACTGCCCGCCAAATTCCAAATGAATTTGGGGCATTTCTACGCCAAGATTAGACGACCGGTCAATTTTAACTTCATGCGACGACTCGCCACCAACTGGTTTAGCTTGATCGGCTGGTTTTTCTGAAGCCGGCACATCTTTTCCTTCTTGTTCTTGGCCAATAGGCTTAATCTCACTAGAGACAGGAATATCTCCTAAAATTCTTTCAAACAAGCCCTCTAATGTTTTGACATCGCTGTCATGACGGGCAAAATTTTTGGTTTGGACAAATTCGGTAGCCGCCACCAAATCTTTGAGAACAGCTGATAGTATTTCTGGATCCCTTCCCCTAGTTTCATGTATAGCTCTTAAAGCAGTATCCTTGAAAGCCACCTTTTCCAAAGCCGAAACATCATCTATTCCTTCCAGCTTACCTATAGTATCGTCTAAAATAGATTTTTCCGCATCCTCCAAGTCTACCTGCTGTTCATGTTGTCTCACCACTCTGTCGCCCCACCTAGCCACTTCCTCGGCTCGGGTTTTTTCATAGGCAAAATTTACTCCTTCAAAATATTTCTGTATACCCCAAACATCCTCGGCTTGAATGGAATAGTCGGCCGGAGAACCGCCTTCAGTTTCATAAGTTTTTAAGAGGCCAAAGGCCAACCCCGCCGCTTGTTTTTGGCTGTCGCTGAAATTTTCCAAGGGAGCAGGACTGCCATCTTCCAAACGGGGCAGAGCCTGATCCATGGCACTCATCAACTCGGCATGATGGCTCTCGGCCTCGGAGGCTTCGGCTTCTCCCGCCGAACCCAACTCGCTCGCCACCGCACCCATCATCATATAAGTTCCGTACCAGAGAGCTTTTTTCTTATCTATACTCTGCACTCTGCCATGGGATTTTTTCTTTGAGCCCGCTACCCAACTCTCGCAGTAATCCCGATTGAGTTTTTACAGCTTCAGCTATTTCAGCCACCGCTTGTTTGCCAAATACTTTAGCGCCCCATTCGCGCATGATACTTACGATCTTGTTCAGGTATCTGCTCTATAATACTCTCTGGAGTTTCCCGTTTAGCTTCCACGAGTTCTGGGCTGCTCTCGCGAGTTTTCCAATTGGCCTGTTCTTGTTCGGGAGAAAATTTTTCTCTGGCCATGATATTTTTAAGCCTAGGAGTTAATATCACAATTATTTCACAACAGGCTGGATACAACAAGTCTAACAGGTGAATTAAAATACGCTCTCCGACATTATGTCGGAGAGCGTTGGTTTTTTTACCCTTCCTCTGGAATCTTCAAGACCTTTTTGATGGCCTTGAGATCGTTGTGGACTTCATTCAGCTTATGCAACGTTATAACAAATATCCATCCTACATACACAACCCCCACCAGAAACAATATGAAAATGTACGTATGAAAATCCATCATTCCACCTTCCTCGGCAATAAAACCGTGGGGACGGCCATGAGACAGAAGACGACATTATCCTTCTCGCTCCTTCCATCTGATAGCCCGCGTGTCCACCAATGTGGCCACGGTTACGCCGGGTTCGCGCGGGCCGGCTAGCAGAAGCCGCGCTTCCCGCTCCACCTCCGCCGCGCTCTGCGCTTTGGCCTGTGCCGCCAGCGTCAGCGCGAACATGGCAGTGATGATCACCTGAAACATGGCTCTAGCCTCCTGTGTAGGATGGTGAATTGATAAGAACTTGCCTTTTACTGTGTACTTCGATTATACACCCAACAATATAAAAAGTCAATAGTGGGCTGTGGTTGGTCAAAAACACCAGATTTTAAGCCATATTTTCCTACGATCCGCGGAGAGTAGCTGAAAATATGTGCCCCGTAGTGACCGCCTTAGGCGAGTCTACTACCGGGGCCATTTTCATACTTACAAAAGGTTACCCTTTGGGAAAGGTGGGCGTTGAGGGGATTGAACCCCCGACCTATTCGGTGTAAACGAATCGCTCTACCACTGAGCTAAACGCCCGAAACTTCTTTTTTATAGAATCGCACAAATCTGAAGTAAAATCAAAAACCCCTCCTCCGCCCTAGGCGGACTATGGAGGGATTTTTTGTTCCGTGATAAAGCTACCTGTAGCGAGCGAAGTCGAGCTAGCGGTCGCTCATTTCGTCTCTAAGCTTGTCTAGGAACGAACGGGCTGCATTCTGGCCGCCGAGGCCAAAAGCTAAACCGCCACCAATAGCGAGCATCGCCACGAAACCTTGCAATAAGGTAATAATGAAAGTTCGCGCCACGCCCAATTGATCTAAAGCCGCAAATAACGCAAAAATCAAAACCGTCCACTTGGACACCGCGCCTACAAAACCAGCGTGCATCAACTCGGCTGTTTCGGCTGAAGCTCTAACCAATTTCTGCAAGAAGTTGGCAAAAGCGGCACCAGCCAAAAGAATAAGCACAGCCACTATGATGTTAGGAATGTAGGAAAGAACCAACTGCAAGAAGCTGGTAACCTCCGTTAAACCTAAAATGTCCGCGCCAGCCATAAAGAAAACCAAAATCAAAAACCATTTAACAAGCTCCCCCAGAAACTTGCCGGTGTTCAACTTTAAGCCAGCCCTTTCTAGCGGTTTCTTAAAACCCAACCGCTCAAAAAGCTGATCGGCATGAATGGCGGCTATTACCTGCCAGACCACCCGGCCCACAGCCGCGGCCACTACCCAACCAATAATTATAACCACCAAAGCCACCACCAAGCTGGGCAAAAAACCCAAAAGCAAAGCCCACAGATTCTGCAAGGAAGCGACTAACGTATCGCCCCAAGTTTGTACAAACATTTGTTTTTCTAAAATTGCGGGTTGTAACTCCGAACTTAACCGGAGACTGAACCTGATCGACCTAAAACCAGGCAACCCTGATTACTAATGAATAATAAACAGAGAAACGACCTTTCTCTTGTGTCTAACAATGTTATGCTTTAATTTTACACTAAGCAGAATATAAAGTTA